>CAZAWG010000192.1:0-3736 GCA_964488785.1 uncultured Oscillospiraceae bacterium
GCACCTTCAAGCACCAGCCGGGTCCGTTTGTGCTGGGCGAATACGACAAGACCTTTATTGCAAAAAAAACCGAGGAAAAGCGCCCATTCTGGAAATATTTGCAGGCATACTGGATCGAAAATGCGCACTATGTCAAGGAAATGGTCGAACACGCAAAGCCGGACACGTTAGTTGCCGCGTTAGTGGAGGACGGTCTGTTTGAGACAAACGTGTGGTATCCGGTGGCGCTCTATGCCGAAATGCTGTGGAATCCGCACCGTGACACCTCTGAGCTTCTGCGCGATACGGCTTTACGGATGGATGTGACGCTTGCTTAATTGGAAATCGCCCGAATAAAGGGAAAGGACTTGGGCTTGCACTTGCCTTTATCGTAACCTGTTTCTTTTTATAATAACTATTTTTACAGGAGGAGTATCCCATGGATTTTCTCAAAAACAGCTCCGGCTTTTCGTTCTTATACGAGGGAAAGCCAAGCGGTGAGGTCGTTCTTCGCACCGAAAGCGAACAGACCGACGAGCAGTTGACCGTGACAAGCTATTACGAAAAAGGGCTTGTCGTCACACGCTTTGCCCGAAAAATAGGCAAGCACGGTGCCTACGAATGGTACAACGTACTCGAAAACACATCGAATGCCCCGACCGGAAGGATCTCAAGTCTGTTTGATGCCGATTTTGTTCTGCCGCTTGCGCACGAGGATGTGCGCAAATTTGAGGCATGGTTCCCCGACCCGGAAAAGGCCACACGCATTTATTCGCCCAAAGGCTCGACCTGGTGCTACGATGAATTTTCCTGCGATATCGATCTCATCAGCGAAAATCGCCGCATTCATCATATTTACCCCGGCGAAGAGCAGTATTTCACGACCTCGAACGGTCGCTCCAGCGAGCTGCGTGCGCCCTTTTTCAACATTCACAAAAACGGAAGCGGCGTGATTTTTGCTATCGGCTGGAGCGGCGGCTGGCATTGCAAGATCGCGCGCGGCGCAGAGGATGTTCGCGTGCGCAGCGGTATCGAGCATACCGATTTCTATCTGAAGCCCGGCGAAAGGGTGCGCACATCCAGTGTGGTCGTTCTCCCCTACACCGGTTCGGTGAACGATTCCCAGAACAAATGGAGACGGTTGGTCAAGGAGGAATTCTCTCTGATCGGACGCCAAGGGCGCGATGCGCATGGTCCGCTTTGCGCCAATTTCTGGGGCGGCATGAAAACGGAATATATATTGGAGCGCATTGACACGATCAAAAAGACCGGATTGCCGTATGAGTACGCTTGGGTCGATGCCGGATGGTATGGCAAGGGCAATAAGCCTACGCCGGATGAATTCGAGGGCGACTGGGGAAACCGCAACGGCGATTGGTCGGTCAGCGAGGATGTCCATCCAGGGGGACTTGTCGATGTGTCTGAAGCCATTCACAACGCCGGGATGAAGTTCTTATTGTGGTTTGAGCCGGAGCGTGCCCGCACGACCAGCACGACCGCCAAGGAGCATCCGGAATATTTCATCGATATCGGTGAAAACGGCTGGGGAAACCTGTTGCTCGATCTTGGTGACCCGGTCGCCTGGAGCTACTGCCACGATATGCTGTATGAAAAGATCGACAAGCTGCACATCGATTGTCTGCGCATCGATTTCAACTTTGCACCCATGCCGTATTGGTTAGCCAAGGACCAGGAAAATCGGAGCGGAATCACAGAGATTCTTTATATCAACGGTCTGTACCGCCTCTGGGACACTCTGCTTGCGGAATTTCCGCATTTGATCATCGATGACTGTGCTTCGGGCGGACGGCGCATCGATATCGAAATGCTTCGCCGGAGTATGCCAATGTGGCGAAGCGATACCCAATGCCCGGCCAATTACGATGATTATGCCGCCCAGTGCCATAACCTGAGCTTCAATACCTGGCTGCCCTATTCCGGCACCGGCACCGGTCGTCTTTACGATATGTACCGCATTCGCAGCTCATATGGTGCCTCTTTAGCCACAAACTTCACCTATTCGGCGCGTGAAGCCTTTGGAGATGACCCGGAAAAGCTCGCATTTCTGCGCCGTGCCTTTAATGAATACTTAAAAGCGCGTCCCTTCTTCTCGGAGGACTTCTATCCGTTGACCGAGATTTCCAATAAAACGGACGTATGGTGCGCTTCCCAGTTTGACCGTCCGGAAGGAAAGGATGGTATGCTCCAGGTGTTCCGCCGCGAAAAGGCACCGTATGTTTCGGCGTCCTTCCACTTAGGCGGTATTGATGAAAATGCCACCTACACCTTCACCGATGCGGATGATGACACAAGCTTTGTTCTTTCCGGTAAGGAGCTTGTCGAAAAGGGGCTTTCCATCACCATCGATTCACCACGCACGGCAAAATTATATTTCTATTCGCATTCATAAAAGCTTTGGGAGTGGGTGTCCGATGGGGCATTCGCTCCCTTTTCCTGTTCTATTGGCAAAATTACACGATTATTTTCGATGTTTATTTACAAGATTTGTGTGCTTCTATGTGGGTTGACTTCTTGACAAATCCATATAAAAATGGTATAATTTTGCTAATATGGAATCGGTCTGTGCGCACATCACGTCCGGCGCACGGTTTGCCAACATACGGACGGCTTATGGAAAGGATTGGTCAAGACGTTGGAGAAGCAATTCGACAGAAAACTTATTTTGGAGGACGGAACCGTATATTTCGGCTATGCCTTTGGCGACAAGGAGCAGGATGCGGTCTGTGAGGCCGTTTTCAACACCTCTATGGTCGGCTATCAGGAGATCCTTTCCGACCCCTCGTATACCGGACAGATGGTCGTTATGACCTATCCGCTCATCGGTAATTACGGCATTTCGGACGATGACTACGAAACAAAGAATCCCACCATTGGCGGTCTGATCGTGCGCGAATATAACGATCTGCCCTCCAATTTCCGCTATACCAAGACCTTATCCGAGGTCATGGAGGAATGTCATATTCCCGGCATTTCCGGCGTGGATACGCGAAAGCTAACGCGCCATATCCGCCAAAAGGGCAGTATGCGCGGTCTGATCACCGGCATGGATACGGCGGTCGAGCTTGCGCTTCGTGTGATCGCAAGCACACCGGTCAACCACAAGGTCGTCTCGTTAGTATCCAGCAAGAAGCGCTGGTACAGCCGCACCTCCAATCCGCGCTTCAATGTGGTGGCGGTGGACTGTGGTATCAAATTGAATATCATTCGCTCGCTCAATGCGCGTGGCTGTAATGTGACAGTCGTTCCGTTTGATACCAGCGCCGAAGCCATTGAAGCCATGAAGCCGGACGGCATTTTCCTTTCCAACGGTCCGGGTGACCCGGAGGATGTGACCGAGGTCATAGAGCTGGTGCGTGCGCTTCGCGGCAAATTCCCCATTTTCGGCATTTGTCTGGGACACCAGATGATCTCGCTTGCGTATGGCGCGAAAACCTATAAGCTGAAGTTTGGTCATCGCGGCGGTAACCATCCTGTCAAGAATCTGGAGACCGGAAGGATCGAGATCACCAGCCAAAACCATTCCTATGCGGTGGATTCCGCAAGCGTGGAGGGAACGGGACTTACCGTAACGCACGTCAATCTGCTTGATAACACCGTCGAAGGGGTCGAATGCATGAAGGATCGCGTGTTCTCGGTGCAGTATCACCCCGAAAGCGCCCCCGGTCCGCAGGACAGTGCCTACTTATTCGATAAATTTATTGCCATCATGAAGGGAGATGCCGACAATGCCTAAGAG
>CAZAWG010000193.1:0-3690 GCA_964488785.1 uncultured Oscillospiraceae bacterium
CATAGCGGCTTGCCGGGTCATTGGGGCGGAAATAGCTGGTGGATACAGCAAGGTATTTGATGCTTTGTACGTTTTCCTTAAAGGCGATCTGAACCCCTTCGACTAATTCCTTGTCCTTTTCGTTGGTTTCGGTTTCTTCGTCCTTTTTGGGTTCATCTTCTTTTTCTTCTTCCGGCAAACGGAAAACAAA
Source organism: uncultured Oscillospiraceae bacterium (assembly GCA_964488785.1). GTDB lineage: Bacteria > Bacillota > Clostridia > Oscillospirales > CAG-382 > UMGS882. The sequence continues at coordinate 191 of CAZAWG010000193.1, forward strand.
GGTGGCAACATCGCTGTTGGTCATACCGTTTTTCACAGCGATAGCCGAGATGGTCACGGTCTGCTCGGTGATCTCGATCGGCTCATTATAGCGGAGCGAGCCGGCTGTCGGTATCGTGCCATCCAGAGTGTAATAGATCTCAGCTTGATTGGTAGCTGTGGTCAAGGTGATCTTTGTGCCGGGCTCAACAAAGCCGCTTGGCATATCGCAGGTGACCGGTTTGACCTTTTCGAGTACGGTGGTGGTTCCGCCGCCACCGCCGCCATCGCCGTCAGCGGCACCGGGAGACTTTTTGGTGAATTTCGCTGTCAAGGTGACGTCATCTGTGACTGTAAAGGTGTAATTCAATCCGGAATATACCAGCGTATTGTTCAAATACCAGCCGGAAAGCGTATAATTACTATCCGGTTTGGCTGTGACCGTCACGCTTTCATCGTAGGTATACGCACCGCCACCGGAAACGGAACCGTTTCCGTTTGCCACAACGGTGACCGTATAGGTATCGGTTTCCCCTACCTTGACCTTGCTTGCCGACGAAAAACTGTCGATCAGAATACTGTCTCCGGAGGGAGTTTCCGCTGACAGCGCGAACTGTATGGTATAGGTCTTGAGGGCGGCCGTCTCGGAAACATCAAACACATAGGTGATGATATCGACACTTGATGCCTGTGTCAGGCTTTTCTTAAAGCTCCAGGTGCTTTCGAGCGTGCCGGAAGCTGTCGTGACCGTTTCAAGATAGGCATCGGACAGCTTGTCCGTTTCTGCCTTAACATAAGTAAGCTCTTCCGGATAGGTCGCCACTACTTTCATGGAAGCAAAATGCATCGCTTCGGCTAAAGAGACCTTGAGCCTGACCTGAGAACCCGGCTTTGCACGAACCTCTGCGGTCGTTGAAAAGCGCGGTAAGATCGAAGTGACCTGAATGGAATCGGTCACAGCACCTGTCTCGTTCTGAACGGTGATGGTCGCTTCACCGGCTGTCAGAGCCGTAAGTGTTCCATCCTCCGATACTGCAACGATCTTAGGTGCAGAGCTGACAAAGGTCAGTGAATCGCCATGCTCCTCCGGTTTGACCGTAAGAGAAGGCTTTTCCGTTTCCCCGGTGACCAAGGTCAGCTTGGTCATTGCAAAGGAAAGCGAACGGATGGGTATATAGACCTGCAGATCATAATAGGCTTTTATCGAGCCATCGGTATTGGTAGCGGTAATGCGTGCTTCGCCTTTGGTAAGCGTGGTCACATTTCCCTTTTCGTCTACAGTAGCCACAGACGGCGTATCGCTGGAATAAAGGATCTTCTCCGAGGGGCGACTGGGCTTACAGGTCACCGCAATGGATTCCTTGCGTCCTACCGGCAGACGGACGACATCATTCTTAAAGTACAGCTCCTCAATAAACGCGATGGTTCCGTTTCGCAAGTTTTTCTTAAAGTTTTCTTCTGCCTTTTGAAGAGCTTTTTGTTGCTCATACAGCGCAGTGCTGCTTTGCGGCTCGGTCGTATGCAGCCGTAAAAGAGCGGCTGCGGCTTCTGTTTCAGCTCGAAGAGCTGTTGCATAGATTTCCGAAACATACTGCTTGGTCGCGGGGATATTATCTCCGTTTTCCGTAAGCAGGATCTGTTCGTTATCGATCTTCTGTATATAGCTGTTTGCCGACAGATAGGCGGAAAACAGATTTTTCGATGCTATATCCTCATAAACCGAACCGCCTGAGACCATGATACGGAAGGTCTGCTCAAACGGAAGCGAACCGTTCTTTGAGTTCGGATCCGGATGAGAGCTGCGCACGGTCAGCGTATATGTCAATCTCTGATCAAAATCCGGTATTTCAGGCGGATAGAAGCGAACCGTAGAATTTTGCGCTACTAAGGTTTTTGTATCTCCGATATATTCCTCATCCTCATCGATATAGGTATATTCAAAGGTATAGGTATCCTCCATAGCCAATTCATACTGATCATAGGTCGCAGCGCAAATCTCCAGATACTCCGGATCATAGGTCGTTGTATCCAAACCGGTATAGGCCTGTATATAATGCGTTTTGTTGGGAGCAGTGCCGTCAACAGTCACAAGCATTTTTTTGGCAACCGAGGTTTCATGCGTCAAGGTAAAGGAGGCTTCGCGCTCCATACCGCCATAGCTTATGGTAAATGTATAGGTGCCTGGCTCCATGCTCGGATGCAGACGGATCACATTGCTGTTTTCCACAAAGACCATTTTTTCGCCGGTATAGTTCTTAAACGAACGTGTGGCAAAAGACGGAAGTGTAGACGGAAAGCCGAAGGAATCCACTGCATCAATGGTATAGCGCACATAGATCGGCTGCTCATCGCCGGAAGCAATATATTCCGTCTTTTCCATGGAAATGGAAAAATCAGCAATTTCTTTTGCATCGCCGGCTTTAGCATAAAACAAAAGGGTCGGCTGGTCGGTGCCGGACGTATATACCGTTGCATCGCGATAGAGGGATGGCAAAATGGACAGAGACAGCTTTCCCTCTGCATCGGCACGAACATACGAAAAATAAAGCACGTTGCTTCCGGACGGATCCAAAAGCGGGCTATCTTCCTCAGAATAGATACCCTGTAGCATGATGACCGGATAGCTTTTGCCGGGGGTCGCACCGGTATAGGTATATTCATAAGCACCCGTCGTGCTGTCCGGGAAAACCTCCTCTGCTGCCATACAGAAAACGGTAAGCAGTGTACAAAGCAGGAAAAGTGCCATAAAAAATCGTAATTTTGGTTTCATAGATACCCCTCTTTAAATCAGTATAAAAATACACTTTAAGTATACCATATTCTGTAGGCACTGTCAAACCTTTTTTTGCAAATTCCGAGGATTTCCAAAAAAAACGTCCTCCAAGCATTCGATTCTCAGTCGGATGTTTGGGAGGACGGTCCTCAGCAAGGCGGTTTTGGATTTATAAAGAAGCTTCTTTGCACAAAGGGAACATCTCCTGAAGCTCTGTCCAGAACATGACCTTTGCATTTTCAAACGGAGTAAAGAAAAAAGCTTTGATCTCGCATTTTTAGCCTTGCAAAATTCTGAAACTATGATATAATTATACTGTAGAGTTTGTTATGATCACCTGCCAGGAAGGAAAATATCATGAAAAGGATCGTCTGTTCTGCCTTTTTGGCTTTATGTTTATTTTGCAGTGTCCATGCTGCACCCGTGCGTGCTTCACAAAATATAACCGATACAGTTCTTCTGCAAAGCGCACAGAGTGTGCCTGCGGTCAACGTGAAGATCAACGGTCTGTCGCCCTATTTTACCTATGCACCCTATATCGCCGATGGTTCGACCATGATCCCGGCTCGAATCGTGATGGAAAATCTCGGTTGCACGGTAGGCTGGGAGGGGGAAACAAAGACCGTCAAGGTATCCACGACCGGGAAAACCATCTCGCTTACCATTGGAAAAAGTGAAATTACCGTCAATGGGACCAAAAAAAGTATTCCGGCTCCGGCTGTATTGGTTGGAGATGTGACCTACATTCC
>CAZAWG010000194.1:0-3670 GCA_964488785.1 uncultured Oscillospiraceae bacterium
GCGAGGATCCGGTCAATAATCCCATCGAATACATTCTGGAATGCATCAAAACCATCTATTCCATCAAACATAAAAACGGTGCTATCCGCCGCGTGAATGTTAATATCGCTGCCACCACCGTGGAAAACTATCGCAAGCTGAAGGAAGCCGGTATCGGCACCTATATCCTGTTTCAGGAAACCTATCATAAGGAAAGCTATGAAAAGCTCCATCCGACCGGACCCAAGCACGATTATGTCTACCACACCGAAGCCATGGACCGCGCCATGGAGGGCGGCATTGACGATGTAGGTCTTGGCGTTTTGTTCGGATTAGAATTGTACAAATACGAATTCTGCGGACTTCTCATGCACGCCGAGCACTTAGAGGCGTACAAGGGCGTGGGACCGCATACCATCAGTGTGCCGCGTATCAAGCACGCCGATGATATCGACCCGGATGCTTTCGACAACGGCATTGACGATGACACGTTTGCTAAGCTCTGTGCCCTCATACGCATTTCGGTTCCCTATACCGGCATGATCATCTCGACACGCGAGAGCAAGGCCGTGCGTGAAAAGGTCATTCGCTTGGGCGTTTCGCAGATCAGCGGTGCCTCCCGCACCTCGGTCGGCGGATACTGTGAGCCGGAGGCAGAGGACGATAACTCCGCACAGTTTGATGTCAGCGATAACCGGACACTCGATGAAGTGGTACGTTGGCTCATGGAGATGGGCTATATTCCCTCCTTCTGCACTGCCTGCTACCGCGAAGGGCGCACCGGCGACCGCTTTATGAGCTTGCTCAAGGCCGGACAGATCCAGAACTGCTGCCACCCCAACGCGCTCATGACCTTGAAGGAATACTTAGAGGATTATGCAACCGAGCCGACCAAGAAGCTCGGTGAAGAAATGCTTAAGAGCGAGTTAGAAAAGATCCCCAATCCTAAGGTGAAAAAGCTTGCCACCGAATACATTGAAAACATCCATGAGGGCAAGCGCGACTTCCGCTTCTAAGCCTACTCACGCGAAAGGAGGCTCTGCCATGCAAAATACGCCAGCATCCGAACGCACCTATATTTCCTTTTTTGGTGGCGTAAATGCCGGAAAATCCAGCTTGATCAACCGTGTGACCGGGCAGACGGTCAGCATCGTGTCGGACACACCCGGCACGACCACCGACCCAGTGACCAAATCCATGGAATTACTGCCCATCGGGCCCGTCGTTCTGTGTGACACAGCCGGACTGGGTGATACCACTGTTCTCGGCGCGGCACGCCAAGAAAAAACGCTTGAAATTCTGCGAAAAACCGATATTGCCGTTCTGGTCATCGACAGCACGACCGGATTTTCAGACAAGGACAGCGCACTGCTTGCCGATTTTAAGGAACGTAAGCTTCCATATGTTGTCTGCTACAATAAATGCGACCTTGCGCGACCGGCGCTTCACGACAGTCATGAATTAGCCGTCAGTGCCAGAACCGGCGAAGGCATCGAAACACTCAAAAATATGCTTGCCGCCTTTGCCGTGCAAAATCAAAAGACCATCGTGGGCGATCTGTTTGAAGCAGGCGATCTTGTGGTTTTGGTCACCCCCATCGATGAAGCAGCCCCCAAAGGGCGACTCATCCTGCCGGAACAGCTGGTGTTGCGTGAATTATTGGATATCCACGCTCTGCCGCTCGTGGTACAGGACACTGAGCTTGAAAAGGCGCTTCATACTCTGAACACGCCCCCGACAGCGGTCATTACCGACAGTCAGGTGTTCGGGAAAATCAAAAGCATCGTCCCCAAAGACGTCTATCTCACCTCGTTTTCCATTCTCATGCAGCGCTATAAGGGCGTATTGGCCAGTGCTTTACAGGGTGCAAATGCGTTAGATACCCTAAAGGACGGCGATACCGTTCTCATCAGCGAGGGCTGTACCCATCACCGCCAATGCGGCGATATCGGCACAGTCAAGCTTCCGGCATGGATATCTAAATACACCGGAAAGGCTTTACAATTTGCCTTTACCTCCGGCGGCGAATTTCCCAAGGATCTGTCCCCCTACGCACTGGTGCTTCACTGTGGGGGCTGTATGCTCAATGAACGCGAAATGCGCTTCCGCCAGAGCGAAGCGCAGCGTCAAGGCGTGCCGTTTGGAAACTATGGCTTAATCATTGCCAAGATCAACGGCATTTTGGAGCGCAGCCTGGAAATACTTCGGAAAAAAGCTCAATAAGCTGAAAAAGCAAAAATTGAAACAGAACTATGTGGAATTATTCATATAGTTCTGTTATGCTATTATACGAACCGCATAACATATCAGGGGTGCTGTGTAAAACGGCTGAGATGGACACGTTGTTCGAACCCTTTAAACCTGAACGGATAATACCGGCGTAGGGAGATAAAGCTTGTAAGAAAAGCATACCGCACCGATATTGTGTGCGGTATTTTTTTATTACAGGAGGACTTTTTATGAAAAAAGTCAAGGTTTTGGCCGAATGCGGCCTGCTCATCGCTCTTTCGGCGGTGCTTAGCATGATCAAAATATGGAATATGCCCTGGGGGGGCAGTGTGACACTGCTCAGTATGCTCCCCATCGCACTTGTTTCCATCCGTCACGGTGTGAAGACAGGGCTGTTTTCCGCCTTTGCCTATGCGCTCATCCAACTCTTGTTCGGAATGCTGTTTGATGGGCTTCTCGGCTGGGGCTTGACCGCCGGGATGCTTGTGACGTGTATGCTTCTCGATTATATCCTCGCCTTCACGGTCTTAGGGCTTGCCGGACTTTTCCGCTCACACGGCATGAGCGGCATCATCGGCGGAACGGGGCTATGTGTAGCTCTTCGTTTTATCTGTCATATGCTCAGTGGGGTCTATGTATTCGCCTCGGCAGGAAAATTATGGGATGGCTTTGACACAGCGAACGTCTGGCTGTACAGCGCGGTGTACAATGGCTGCTATATGCTGCCGGAAATGCTCCTTACCATTGTGGGAGCGGTAGCCGTATATGGGGCGTTGTTTAAAGTATTGAAGATCAAAGAATAAAATCATGGGGCAGTAAAGGCAAATGGCTTTACTGCCCTTTCTGTCAGCTAAAATAATAACAAATCGTAAAATAAAATAATTTGTCGAGTAAATAATCACAAATCGCCGCTTCACATTTCTCTGTTTGTGGTAAAATAAGATGTTATATTATCCAAAGAGAATAAGAGGGACTGAAATGATCAGAGAAGATTTAAGAAACATCGCCATTGTCGCCCACGTTGACCACGGCAAGACCACACTGGTGGACGAAATGCTCAAGCAGAGCGGCACCTTCCGCGAAAATCAGGTCGTAGCCGACCGTGTTATGGATAACAACGATCTGGAGCGCGAACGCGGTATCACCATTCTTGCCAAAAACACCTCCCTTGTGTACAAGGGCATCAAGATCAATGTCGTTGACACCCCCGGTCACGCCGATTTCGGCGGTGAGGTCGAGCGTATTTTAAAGATGGTCAACGGCGTTATCCTGCTTGTAGACGCCTTTGAGGGAACGATGCCGCAGACACGCTTCGTCCTGCAAAAGGCCTTAGAGCTTGGACATCGCGTAGTGGTCGTTGTCAACAAGATCGACCGTCCGGGTGCGCGTGTGAACGAGGTCGTGGATGAGGTGTTGGAGCTTCTCATCTCCCTCAACGCAACCGATGATCAGTTAGACAGCC
>CAZAWG010000195.1:0-3643 GCA_964488785.1 uncultured Oscillospiraceae bacterium
TCCCAGCAGCTTCCGCGCCGCTTATTTGAAGTTGTCGGGGAGATCGTTTTCCAAGAGAACGATCTTTTTCTGTTCGGTCGGAAGTGTGCGCACCGAAGCAAGTGCTTGCGCAGGATCGGCAACCCGGAAAATGCGGTTGCTATCAAAGCCGGTCGAACAGGCTCCCCTACGTATGCTCGCGTAGTTTTCTTCACCAACAATGTATATATATTGACAGTGCTTTGCCGCATGAATGCCCAGCTCATGATTCAATATGCTCTGACTTTCTCCTAATTCCACCATACCCGGTGTCACGATCACGCGCACGCCGTCAAAGGCTCCTAACGCCTCAAGAGCCGAACGAGAACCGGAGGGATTGGAATTGAACGAATCGTCTATGATCAGCACGTCGCCGCCATCAAACAGCTGCAAGCGATGCGGCACTGGCTCTAACCTCCGAACCGCGCGAGCAATATCGGTACGCGGTATTGCAAAGACGTCTGCCATAGCCGCACAGGCAAGAATGTTAAGAACATTATGCTTGCCGATGAGATGGGTCGTAAAGGCAAGCGTTTCGCCATCCGGAAAACGCAGATCAAAGGAGGTTCCGTCTGCCGATACAGCTACATTCTCAGCAAAATATCCGGCCTCATCGTTCGTCATTCCATAATAGATATAATTGTCACTGTGACGACGTTCATAAATATAGCGATTATCGCCGTTACAGATCATAACGCCCTTATCACGGACTGCATCTGCCAATTCAAACTTTGTATTCACAATGTTTTCGATGTTTTTGAAGGTTTCTAAATGCTGTGGTCCGATCGAGGTGATAATGCCATGCGTAGGAAGCACGATATCGCATATCTCCTTGATTTCGCCGGAACACCGTGCGCCCATTTCACAGATGAATATCTCATGCGAGGGCTTGAGCATTTCTCGAATGACACGCACAACGCCCATGGTGGTATTGTAGCTGGCTGGGGTCATGAGGACATTGTATTTTTGTGAAAGCAGCTTATTTAAGAAATATTTTGTACTGGTTTTGCCATACGAACCGGTGATACCAATAACAATAAGTGAACCGCGCCGCGCTTCGATGATCCGTCGAGCTTCACGGATATATCGGTTACAGACGGCCTTTTCAATGGGTCGTCCTATGGCATTTGCAAGAAGCGTGATATACGGCATGAGAAGCACAAGAAAAGCAGAAAGACCCGGAATACCGGCTATATGTACCAACGTACAGACAAGCAGACACAGAATTGCTTCGGTAGCAAACAGGCGTTTCATACGAGCCGTTGCAACAAACGGCTTTTTCGCTTTACGCGGACGAAAGAGAACAGCGGTCACCACAAGGAGCGCGGCACTGATGATGAGCGGAACGCTTCCACATCCAGCCGCCAGAAGCAAAATGCCGTCAAGCACCGAGGGCACAAACACAAGCGCATGGGAACGGCGATTTCGAGCGTTGATCCATTTATAAAAGGAATGCGGAAGATAGGATTCCAGCTGGAACATATGAGCATAATAAACGGCCGACATAGCAAGAGACGCCGCAAGGGTAAGATAATACAAGACAAACAGCATATATTTCTCCTGATCACAAATTAAAATTCAAAAAAGGAAGCAAGCACACGACCGGCAAGGCGTGGATCATCGACGAACGAAAAATGACCGCCGCCGGGAACCGTGACGAGCCCTGCATCGGGAATGCTTTTTTCCATGATTTTTGCATGGGATAACGGGGTCGCCTCATCCTTTTCGCCCCAGAACAGAAGCGTAGGGACAGCTATATCCGCAAGGCGTGGCGAAAGATCGGCATTGATCAGCTTAACCATGCTCTGCCGCATAAGGACCGAGGAAGAAGCGTAGTCAGCACTGCCGAAGGCTTTCTGGAGAGCCGGGAGGGCCTCCGGAAAGAGAGTATGGACAGGTTTCCATTTGACCAGAGCTTTAAGCATTTTGAACACGCGGATACGCGACTTTTGGGAAAACGTTTTTTTTGCCGGGATACCGGCCGAATCCATAAGCACCAGCTTTTTGAGGACAAACGGCAGTTCTTTTCGTGAGGCCAGCTCAATACACACCCGACCGCCATGAGAATGTCCGACAAGAGAAGCCGTTGAGATATTCAGCTTTTGCAGAAAAGCGACCACGAAATCGGCATAGTCAGCGGTATCATACGCAAACGATGGCTCGGTCGAAGCACCGAAGCCGGGGAAATTGGGGACGATCACGCGTGCGTGTGTTTCAAGCGAACGCACAAGGGATTCATAAAGGTTTGCGGTGGTGCCCCAGCCCTGGAGGATGATGATGGTTTCGCCGGAGCCGCGGTCGATATAATCGACATGAAGGGCATCGCCCTTAAAATCCATTTTCATCTATGCGCGCGCCTCCTTTTCGCATTTTTACATACATATTATATTATATTATTTTGGGCAGTTTTTGTCAACGGGAAAAGGGCTATTCGAAAAAGTTTACATTTAGCAGTGAATTTACTTTGGGAATTCACTAAGCATGGTCGGTTTCGCAGAAAATGAAAAATTGTCTTGCAAAATTCTAAAAATATGGTATACTAAAAGAGTACGCGATCACACAGCAAGTTAGAAAGGACATACTATGCTCACCTATGAAATGCTAAAGGAAAACGCCGACATCCGCACCTACATCCGCAAGGCTGATGAAGCGCTTGCTTCTTTGGGTTTTACGGAACACAGCTTTGCACACGTCACCAAGGTTGCCGAGACAGCCGGCTATCTACTCACCGAGCTGGGATATGACAATCATGAAGTAGAGCTTGTCAAGATTGCCGGTTTTTTACACGACATTGGAAATCTTGTCAACCGTATTGATCACTCGCAAAGTGGGGCGGTCATGGCATTTCGTCTATTAGATCACATGGACATGACTCCGGAGGACATTGCAACGGTGGTATCTGCCATAGGAAATCACGATGAGGGCACGGGTGTTCCGGTTCATGCGGTTGCGGCGGCATTGATCCTTGCGGACAAATCGGATGTACGCCGCAGTCGTGTTCGCAACACGGATGTAGCAAGCTTTGACATTCACGACCGGGTGAATTATTCCGTTCAAAGTTCGCTCCTCAAGATCAACGCCGATCACACCAAGGTCAAGCTCAAATTGGACATTGACACACATTACAGTCCGGTTATGGAATATTTTGAGATCTTCATGGATCGCATGATCCTATGTCGCAAGGCTGCTGCACGGTTAGGGTTAGAATTCAAGCTGATCATCAATGAGCAGCCGTTGCTGTGACCTTTGTTTCTACGAAACACACGGTTTCTACGCTCGTCCAAAGGGTGGTGGAACGTTCTTTTTGTTTCTGCAAAAAGAACCAAAAAGCAGCCGGGGACACCCTGCGACCCGCGGTTCAAATCTTCGGCAAAACAGGATTTTGATGAAAACGTTGGGGTAGTGCATTTTATTTGTTTAGCAGAAACATAAGTATATCAAGAATTGCCGAGGAGGATTTGAACCGGTGCTAAGGACGTGGGCTACAGCAGACGCGAGAACCGTGACTTTCTAAGGGGCTTTGTTTCTACAAGCTTACAGTTGGGTAGTTTGCGGAAGCCGCATAGTGCGCGTTAGTGGGGTTTGTGCGAACCCATTTGTACGAACCGCTTTGTTTATTAAGAAA
>CAZAWG010000196.1:0-3631 GCA_964488785.1 uncultured Oscillospiraceae bacterium
GTTTTATTATGGCGTGCTTCCCTATGTGATGATATTGGGGGTCGTGGGCGTACTCATGTACCTACAGCCGCATATGTCGGGACTCATCATCATGGCCGGCATCACCTTTGCTATGATGTTTATGGGGGGGACGCATCTATTCTACCTGTTAGGCGGTGGAGCTGTGGGGGCTGTGGGCCTATTTGCCATTGCCATGACCAAGGGGCATTCCTCCAACCGTATTTTAGTGTGGAAGGACCCGTTTCAATATCTGCTCAAGGGCGGCTGGCAGCCGGCACAGTCGTTATATGCCATCGGCTCCGGTGGCTTTTGGGGCGTCGGCTTTGGAAACAGTCGTCAGAAGCATTTATATCTGCCGGAACCGCAAAATGACTATATTTTTTCCATCTGGTGCGAGGAAATGGGCTTTGTAGGCGCGATGCTTGTCATCTGCATTTTTTTATTTTTCATTTATCGTGGCATTTTGATCGGACTTCGTGCGCCGGATCGGTTCAGCTCCTTGCTTGTGATCGGTATCATCATGCACGTAGGCTTGCAAATGGTACTAAACATTGCCGTCGTGACCAATTCTCTGCCCAGTACCGGCATTTCCCTTCCGTTTTTCAGCTATGGCGGTACGTCACTTATCATCTTGCTTGCCGAAATGGGCGTGGTCCTATCGGTATCGCGTTTTTCCTCGCTCGAAAAGACCGGTTGATCGGCGAAGCAGAAAAGACAAAAGGCTTGTTCTTTCGCCTATGGATAGGCTCCGAAACTCCGGCTTTGTACAAAAAATTCTGTATTTTGCATTCAATAGAAAGGCTGATCGTATGAGAGTTCTTGTCAGCGGCGGCGGTACCGCCGGTCACATCAACCCGGCTTTAGCTATTGCCGATAAAATCAAATCCGAAAACCGCGGTGCAGTGGTGGAATACGTCGGCACCCCTGACAGCATGGAGTCGCGGTTAGTTCCCAATGCCGGGTATGCCTTTCACGCGGTCAAGGTGCGTGGCTTTAAACGTGCGCTGTCGCTTGCCAATGTGGACGCTGCCGTGAAGGCGGTCACCTCCGTGAGCCATGCCAAAAAGATCATTCGTGAGTTTCAGCCGGATATCGTCATTGGGACCGGTGGCTATGTCAGCTGGCCGGTGGTCAAGGCAGCATCCCGGATGGGCGTTCCCACTATGATCCATGAGCAGAACGCCGTTCCGGGCGTCACAACGAAAATGCTGTCTAAATATGCCGACCGCGTGCTTATCAGCTTTGAAAGTTCACGTGAGCTGTTTGACTGTGACCCGAACAAGTTAGTCCTTACCGGAAATCCCGTCTCTGAAAAAATGCTGAAGGCCGGAAAAGAGGAAATGCGCACCTTGCTCGGTATTCCGGATAACGCGATAGTCGTCCTGTCCGCCGGCGGAAGCCTTGGCGCGGCACGTGTCAATGAAGCCGTGTTCGAGCTGATAAAGACGTATTCATCAAGCGAAAGCGACCTGAGGCATTTTCATGCCACCGGGCGCGGCGGCTATGAAGAACAGGCCGAGCTGTACCGTGAGATCGGTTTTCATGATATGGATAGCGAAACGCTGCAAAGGAACGGCGTTACTGTCAAACGCTACATATATAATATGCCCGAACTTTTGGCGGCAGCGGATATCGTCATCGGTCGCGCCGGCGCCATGACCCTGTCGGAAATTGCCGCTCTCGGTAAGGCAGCCATCGTCATTCCGTCTCCGAATGTTACCAATAACCATCAGTATAAGAACGCCAAGGTGCTTGCTGATGGAAATGCGGCGATCCTGATCGAAGAAAAAGACCTGACCGGCACACTTCTTGCCGAAAAGGTGAAGGACCTGGCAGAAAACGCTACTCATCGGCATACCTTAGAGAAAAACATTCGTGGTTTTGCTGTGTATGGAACGCTCGAGCGCATATATGAAATGGTCGTAGAGCTGAGCGCCCACCCGGAGAAAACGCGATAAAATGGATAGTAAGGGAGCATCGCGCAGGATTTCCGTGAATGCGGCGCGAAAAAAAAGAAGAAAAAACCGAATACGAAAACGCTTTATAAGCATCCTCGTCATACTCGCTGCTATGGGAGCGGTGGGCTATGCGTTGTTCGACAGAGTGTTTGTCATCAAGCATTTTTCGGTCAATGGGAACGATACCTATACCGATATCCAGGCCGAGGAAATGGCGAAACGCGTTGGTTTGGAAAAGGGAATGCACCTGTTCGGCTTCGATCGCAAAAGCACCGAACAGACGGCACGGTATGCGCTCTCTGACTTTGATTCGGTACATATCCGGTATTCTTTTCCGGACGGCGTTGTGTTTGAAGTTAAGGAAGCAGAGCCTGTCTTATACGTGTCGGTAAGCGGTAGCTATTATATTCTTTCCGAGGGCCTACGGGTGTTGATGGTGACTGCGGATGGGGAATATGTGGATAGCCTGCGCTTGAAGCGCGTTCTCATCGACGGTATCACTTCCTGCGTGGCGGGGGAGTTTGTCGAGACAGACAATGGCTGCGATGAGATCCTGAAGCAGCTGTGCAGCGTCCTTGAGGAAGAGGAGTGCTTTGACGAGGCAGCCGATCTGGATGTTTCACATCGGTTCGACCTGACCTTTACCTATAAACAGCGCTTTCGTGTGAAGTTGGGCGACGCGGATAATCTGACCGTAAAGATCCGGTTTATGAAATCCATAGCCGAAAGACTGTCCGAAACGGCCGTAGGAGAAATCGATGTGTCGGATGAAAACTATCGGGAAGGTATGTTTAAACCGTATTGAACCTGTAAAAAAAGTGTGAAAAATGGATGCTTTTTCGCAAAAGGACTTGAAAAAGTTTCGGAAAAAGTATATTATATAAGATGTATAAGTAACTTTGTAGCTTTGGCTTTTAATAAAAGAAATCAACTGACGATAAACAGGAGGAAGTTTCAATGAATTTCGATTACGATGCAAGCATGGATGCCGGTGCAAAAATTAAGGTCATTGGTGTCGGCGGAGCCGGAAACAATGCTGTGAACCGTATGGTCAGCGAGGATGTTAAGGGCGTGGAGTTTGTCGCGGTCAATACCGATAAGCAGGCACTGCACCGTTGTGCCGCTCCCGGTAAGATCCTCATCGGTGAAAAGCTCACCAAGGGTCGTGGCGCAGGCGCTAATCCGGATGTCGGTAAGAATGCCGCCGAGGAAAATTTAGAGGATCTCAAAAAGGTATTGGAAGGGACCGATATGGTGTTCATTACCGCCGGTATGGGCGGCGGCACGGGCACCGGTGCGGCTCCGGTCATTGCAAAGCTCGCTAAGGATATGGGCGTGCTGACCATTGGTGTTGTCACCAAGCCCTTTGCCTTTGAAGGTAAAAAGAAGATGGAGCAGGCTGAGGCTGGTATCTCCAATCTTAAACAGCACGTCGATTCCATCATCATCATCCCCAACGAACGCTTAAAGTGTGTCTCCGAGACCGGTAGACTCACCCTTGCCAATGCGTTCCAGGTCGCCGATGATGTGCTTCGCCGCGGTGTGCAGAGCATTACCGATCTGATCAATGTTCCTTCCTTTATGAACCTTGATTTCAACGACGTGGTCACTACCATGCAAAATGCCGGCCTTGCTCATATGGGTATCGGTATCGCACAGGGTAAGGATAAGGC
>CAZAWG010000197.1:0-3569 GCA_964488785.1 uncultured Oscillospiraceae bacterium
GAGCATTGCTCATAACGGTCGCTTTTCCTATAATCCAACCGATTGGACACAGGTCACCACCACCCAGACTGCCTGGGGCGGACGTGCGGATTGCAAGATCTTCCAGTTTGTCCTTCAGACAGAAGCAAGCCGCGCCGACACGGCTGACACGATCGTGTGGTTCGACGATCTGTCGTTTGTGCCATATTACCGCGTGAGCTATTATTCGACCGATGGAAAGACCGAGCTTGGACACGAATATGTGCTTTTGGACACGGACGGACAACTGCTTTCACACTTCACCCCCGTTGCCAAGACTTTTGAGGGCGAAACCTATTCGTCCTGGTCGCTTGCTCCGGGCGGCACTGCAGTAGACCGTGTGGCACTTGCCAATGCCGACCTTGTTCTGTATGCTTCGGATAACCGTGTGCCTTCCTACGATTTCCACTATTTTGCTGTTGGCAACTCCTATCTGTCGCACGGCGCGTTCGAGGGCTGGCAGACCACCGGTAACTGGGGCATGGCGGCGAGTGCGCCGGATAAGGACTATTTTGCACGGCTTGAGACGTATCTTTCGGAAAGCTATATCTGCGAGGTGCAGAGCGAGAGAAGCAATCTTTCATCGCTTGAAAAGCTGTGTGTCTCGGGAGCAACTGCCGAAACCTATAAGAATGCGGCAGCCTTCCAGACCCTGAAAGCCTCGCTTACAGCGGCAAAGCCCAATCTTGTCACGCTCCAGCTGTCCGAAAACATCCAAAACGATTCACTTTCCGACTTAAATATATTCTATGATACCCTATATGCGATGGTTTCAGAAACACTTCCGGAGGAAGCCATCGTTGTATGTATCACGCCGATCTATAAAGGAAGTAAATATACAGCCATTCAGACAAATGCCGCAAAATATGGCTTTTTGGTAGCAGATATCACTGCGATCGGCGAGGCAGGCGACCGGTTCGATAACCCCTATCTTGCCTTTACGCAATATCCGAGCTTTTCCGGATCGGTCGATTTCCGTTGGCATCCCGGCGATAAGGGACACGATACTATTGCGAAAGCCGCCTTTGATCAGATCAAGACTTCGATTCAAACTCTGACCCCTGTCTATATCACCGTTCCCGAGAGTCTTTCGATCACCGGAACGGATTCGATCACTGCTCTCGGCGCAGCGGCGACCTTTACCGCTTCTGTTCTCCCGGCTGGCGCTTCAACCAAGCTTGCCTGGAAAACAAGTGATCCTCATATCGCCAGCATCGATGAAAACGGCGTTCTGACTGCTGTCGGCAATGGACAGGTCACTGTCACGGCACAAAGCGTATATGACAGTAGCGTGACTGCCTCCAAAACTGTCACAGTCTCCGGGCAGGCACCCTTTTATACCGTGACCTATGCCCCCGGAACAGACGAACCCGTCACGGCTCTTCCGGATGCCGACCCATATGCACGCGGCGCGTTTTCTCTATCCGAAGCCGTTCCCAAACGAGAGGGCTATACCTTTGTCGGCTGGTCAAAAAGTGAAAACGGAGCTGTGGTCGATGAGATCGAGGCTTCTGAAAACAGTACCGTCTATGCCGTGTGGAAATTTGCCGACACATGGAGCTTTGATATCGATGGAACAAACGAAAAATGCTTCGAGGGCGTTCGTCTTGAGGGCTTTAATCAAAAGGTGGAAAACGGTTGTGCCAGTGTCATCTCCTATGAGAGCGGACTGGCGATAAGCCACGAAGGACTGCGTGTTTCGACCGATAGCTATCACCGGTTCGAGGTATGTATGGCGTTAGGCTCTTCTCAAAAGAATGCCTCTCTTGCCTTTACGTTGTCTACTGCCGAAAAAGAGTATACCTATACCGTGACAGTTTCGAATACGTCTATGCATCGCTATAGCATCGATCTTTCTGGCCTGTCCGGAACGGTCACCGGCTTCCGCATTGTGCCAAATGCCAAGTCATGCGCCGCAACGATCGAACGCATTGCCTTTGAGAAAACGTCTCTTGACGGAAGCTATGCTACCGCCATCGTCACAGGCAACAGCACCTGGGACGGAAACGGACAGGTCGTATGTATCGGCACGGTACAGCTTTCTGAAAACGCGGCACTTTCCCTCCAAAACGGTGCTTTCGTAGTGGAAAGTATTCCACAGACGGCTTCGCTCACGGTACAATCGGATGCCAACTTCCTTGTAACCGGTAAACAAAAGCCGACCGGCTATGTGGAATGTACGCTTGGTGCAAGAGCGGATGAGAATCATGTCCGCACGGTCAAAATCGGCGATAGTACCGCTCCGCTTATCGAATATAACAATGGGTATGGAACGGTCATTTCGGAAAAAACAATGCTCACCTTTACCGAAAAGTGCAGCGTACAGGATATCACACCGGTATCTGTCGCGACCTTTATAGCGAGCCCGGAGGGAAGCGTTTCGCGCCTTTCCGATCTGGATACATCGTTCTTGACAAGTGAAAACGTGCGTGTGCGAGAAAACGATCCCATGGGACTTCGCTTTTTTGCAAGCCTTGCGCATACAGCACGGCTTTCAGAGACTGTCACGGTCGAGGAATATGGCTTTGTCACGACTCGTGCCAGCTTCCTTGCTCCGGGCGAAGAGGTAAGCCTGTCCACAAGTCGTTCGGCTCAGGGTGTGGCATACAGTAAAGCGGATGGCGTGGATAAAACATACGATGAATCGGACGAGTACCGGATTTTCGCCTGCACCCTCGTCGGCATTCCGCATATGTATTATGATGAAAGAATGTGTGTGCGCCCGTATATGAAGCTCACTGCCGCTGAGAAGGAATTCACGCTGTATGGAGAAAGCGTGTGTGCAAGCCTGTATGAGACGGCAAAAGCCCTTTTATTGGAAAGTACATTAACAGACGAAGAAAGAACGCTTCTATCCGGCATTGTCGCTTCCGTAGAAGAAAAGGATTAAAATGGAGGAGGAAACACTATGAAGCTTTTAGAAAAGCTATTTGTCGGCGCGACACTTGCGCTTGCACTCATGCTCCCATCTTCGGCAGAATTTGCAAGGACCGCTTGCTATACCGCCGGACAATTTGCCGATGTTTCGGCTGAGGAATGGTATGCTTCTGACGTTCAAAGTGTCTATGAGCTTGGCTTTATGAACGGCACACAGGCGAATACCTTTTCGCCGGAGGAAAATGTTTCGGTCGCGCAAGGGGTAGTCATGGCTGCCCGTATGCACGCCCTGTATCATGGAAACGATGTTCCTGCGAACGATCCTGACGGCGCGTGGTATGCATCCGCCGTGCAGTATGCAAAGAAACATGGCTTTGTCCGCGAGGACGAATTTGATTCGTTCGAACGCCCCATGACCCGGCGTGAGATGGCGATCCTTTTTTACGATGCCTTTCCGAATGAGTATTATACCCCGGTCAATGAGGTCGTAAGCATTCCCGATGTTTCTTCGGACATACCGGGTGCGGAAAAGCTTCTGTCACTCTACCGTGCCGGTATCGTCATGGGCTCGGATGCATATGGCTCGTTTCATCCGGATACCTATCTTGCCCGGTGTGAATGTGCGGCGATCTTAAACCGCGTGGCACTTCCGGAAAACCGCCTGCATAAGACCT
>CAZAWG010000198.1:0-3554 GCA_964488785.1 uncultured Oscillospiraceae bacterium
TATCTGTACCTCTTTTGGTACATCTCCCTCGGAATAAACGGCGATCTCGGCAATGTCGATCTCCGGATAGGCAAGGGTGGCGCTTTGAAGTCCATCAAGCGGAATGTATTCGTGCAAATAGCCTTTTTGGGCTATGGCGGTGGTTCCGTTTAAGCTTCCGGCTTCCTTCGGTGTATTGCGGTATTTTATGTATAAAAAGCCCATGGGAGCTTCGCTTTCGAGCTGCAGGGTAGCATCGGTTGCCTGGGAGTGTGTGGAGAGCGAACCATCTGCTATTTTGTCTGTATTCAGCGTGTCCGAATGGAATGTGACCTGACGGGTGATGTTTTCGGCTTCCTGCGCATAGGCGGTACCGGTGAGTGCCAAACTGAGCATAACAGTGCCGATAAGGCCGACGATATGCTTGCAAAACGACATAGCTTCTCCTCCTAAAAATATATGCTCTTATCCGGCAAAGTGAATGAAATTTGGAAGAGAGCATAAATATCCATCCTCTAATAGTATTATGTTACCATAAGCTGGTGCTTCTGTCAAGTGGAAGAAGTGAATTTTAGAAAAATCGGCAGAGGAACCGAAAAAAACAGTTGAAATTTGAACGCTTTATAAAATTTGCTGTGAAGGGTGTCGCACTCTTGACAAATGCGCATTCTTGTTGTATACTCATACTGTAACTTATCAAGAGTGGCAGAGGGAACAGGACCGAAGATGCCCGGCAACCTGTCGGAAACGACAAGGTGCTACTTCCTGCACACAGTCCCGGCTGTGTGAGAGATGAGACAATCTTTTCCCATGCTTTTTAGCATGGTTTTTTTGTTTCTCGGCGCATAAAGGCGAGAGCCTGTACATAGAAAGGAAAAATATCAATGAGAAAAAACCTATTTACCTCGGAATCAGTCACAGAGGGACATCCCGATAAGCTCTGTGATGCGGTCAGCGATGCCATCTTAGACACGATCCTTGCACAGGACCCCATGGCGCGTGTCGCCTGCGAGACATTGGCAACTACGGGACTTGTGATGGTGTCCGGTGAGATAACCACAACAGCGCAGGTCGATGTGCAGTCGGTCGTGCGCGAAACGGTGCGCGAGATCGGCTATGACCGCGCCAAATACGGCTTTGACTGCGATACCTGCGGTGTGCTGAATTCCATCCACGGACAGTCTCCGGATATCGCCATGGGCGTGGATAAGAGCCTTGAAGCCAAGAACGGCGAGATCACCGACCGGTTCGACATTGGTGCGGGCGATCAGGGCTTGATCTTCGGCTATGCCTGCGATGAAACGCCGGAGCTTATGCCGCTTCCGATCTCGCTTGCTCACAAGCTTGCCCGCCGCTTGACCGAGGTGCGCAAAAACGGAACGCTGTCCTACCTTCGTCCGGATGGCAAAACACAGGTCACGGTCGAGTATCACGACGATGTGCCGGTGCGCGTGGATGCAGTGGTCGTTTCGTCCCAGCACGATGAAAATGTGTCGCTTGAGAAAATTCGCGCCGACATCATCGAGAATGTCATTCGTCCGACCGTTCCGGCAGAGCTGCTCGATGAAAATACACGCATTTTTGTCAACCCGACCGGACGCTTTGTTATCGGCGGTCCGAACGGCGATACGGGTCTTACCGGACGTAAGATCATCGTGGATACCTATGGCGGCTATGCCCGTCATGGCGGCGGTGCCTTCTCCGGGAAGGATCCGACTAAGGTAGACCGCAGTGCTGCGTATGCTGCAAGATATGTGGCGAAAAATGTGGTTGCGGCCGGCCTTGCCAAGAAATGCGAGGTGCAGATCGCATATGCCATTGGTGTGGCGCGTCCGGTCAGTGTGTTGGTCGATACGTTTGGAACGGCTGTCTGCGAGGAAGAAAAGCTTGCACGCGCTGTAGAGAAATGCTTCGATCTGCGTCCGGCCGCTATCATCGAAATGTTAGACCTGCGCAAACCGATCTACAAGCAGCTTGCCGCCTATGGTCATTTGGGACGCGAGGAATTAGGCGTTGCATGGGAAAAGACAGACCGTGCGGAATTGTTGAAGAAAACAGTCGAAAGCTTATAAAAGGGAGAAAAAGGATGGCAGTAAAGTATGAGATCAAGGAGTATTCCTCCTTTGGAAAATGTGTTTGCATCACCAATGGCACACTTGAACTGTATGTGACACTCGAGCGTGGTCCGCGTATCATCAAGCTGAATCTTGTCGGCAAGGAAAACATGATGTTTAACGACGAAACGCTTTCCATCTACCACGATGAGCCGAACCTGCAGGATATGTTTGGCAAGGGCGCGCGCTGGAACATTTGCGGCGGACATCGTTTCTGGGTCAGCCCGGAAAAGCATCCGGAGACGTACTATCCGGATAACGACCCGGTGGAATATACCATCGAGGGTAATGTGTTCACCTTCTATGCGCCTAAGCAGGTGTTCACCGGCTGGCAGGAAACGACCATCGTGACGGTCGATGAAACAGAGGCAAAGGCAAGCGTGAAGCACGTGTTGACCAATATGTCCTGCCGTACACAGACCGGCTCCATCTGGGGCTTGAACGTCACGGATAAGGGCGGTAAGGCCTTGGTCAAGCAGGCGACCGAGAACACGGGCTTGCTTGCAAACCGTGTGCTTATGCTGTGGCCGTATAACGTTATGACCGATAAGCGTTTCTATATGGATGACGATTATATGGGACTTGCGCAGGATACAAAAGCGGAGAAAGCCTTCAAGATCGGTGTCAACAACACAAGCGGTGTGGCACTTTGTGTCAATCACGCAACGGCACTTCGCATCACGGCTCCGTATATTCCCGGCGCTTCCTATCCGGATAACGGCTGTTCGATGGAAATGTACTCCTGCAAGGACTTCTTAGAGGTCGAAACACTGTCGCCGTTATATACCTTAAAGCCGGGTGAAGCGTGTGAACATACCGAAACCTGGGAGCTTTTTGAAGAGAATTCGCAAGATATAAAGGATTTGCACAAGTATTTTGCCTGATTTTGTGTAAAAGTAACAAAAACGTTTTTTCAGGTTGTCTAAAGCTCTTAAAATCTCTGTTATTCTCTTGTATTCTAAACTTTTTGTTTTATTTGCACAAATATCGACTGCAAAATTTGGGAAGAAAAACTCTTTTCTTTTTCTGAAAAATTTGGTATGATATAGGATGTAAAGATAAGACAGTCTCTTATCGATCGATTATGCAAAATCTATGCTATATTCTTGGGAGGAATAATAAAAATGGCAAGTGTAAGCTTAAAACACATTTTCAAAAGATATCCGGGCGGCGTTACGGCTGTTAACGATTTCTGCCTTGAGATCAAGGATAAGGAATTTATCATCTTAGTCGGTCCGTCTGGTTGTGGTAAATCCACCACGCTTCGTATGATCGCAGGTCTGGAAGAGATCACCGAGGGTGAGCTTTACATCGGTGACCGCATCGTCAACGATGTGGCTCCGAAGGACAGAGATATCGCCATGGTGTTCCAGAACTACGCTCTGTATCCGCATATGACCGTTTTCGACAATATGGCATTCGGTCTGAAGCTTCGCAAGACTCCGAAGGATGAGATCAAGC
>CAZAWG010000199.1:0-3549 GCA_964488785.1 uncultured Oscillospiraceae bacterium
GTATAGGAACGGGGCAAGGAACGCGCCGGCCAATGCGCCCCAGGAAATGCCCATGAGCTGTGCAATGAACGAAACGTTGCTGTTATACTGAACGATGGCGATAACGGCGGAAATGACAATGAATACCACCACAAAGACGCGCATCACAAAGACCTGCTTCTTTTCAGACATATTCTTGACGAGGTTATCTTTAATGAAGTCGATGGTCAAGGTCGAGCTGGAGGCTAAGACCAACGAGGAGAGCGTGGACATGGAGGCGGATAAGACTAAGATGACCACCACACCGATGAGGATATCCGGCAGGTTTTCTAACATAGCCGGAACAACGGAATCGTAGCCGCCGACCGGTAAGCCGTTTTCGCCGACCGCAACGCTCGAAATGCGTCCAAAGCCGCCTAAGAAGTAGCAGCCGCCGGCTACTACAAGGGCAAAGAGCGTAGAAATGATGGTTCCCTTGTGAATGGCCTTTTCGCTCTTGATGGCATAGAATTTTTGCACCATCTGCGGAAGTCCCCAGGTGCCGAGCGAGGTCAGAATGACTACGCACAGAAGGTTAAGCGGATCGGGACCAAAGAACGAAGCGAATACGCCCGGAACCTCACTGACGGCCGGATCGTTGACACAGGCAAGCTTGGCAAGAGAGGCCGAAAAGCCGCCGTGACCGGATAATACCGCCGCAATAACGGCAACAATGCCGCCTAACATGATAAGACCCTGGATGAAATCGTTGATGGCGGTAGCCATGTAGCCGCCGGCAATGACGTATACGCCGGTCAGCGCCGCCATGACGAGCACGCAAACAGAGTAGTTGATGTTAAACGCCATGCCGAACAGACGGGAAAGTCCGTTGTACAGGGAGGCGGTGTACGGCACCAAAAAGACAAAGACGATGATCGAAGCGCCGATCTTGAGCGCACGGCTGTCAAAGCGCTTGCCGAAAAACTCAGGCATGGTGGAGGTGTCCAGATGTTGGCTCATAAGGCGTGTTCGCCGGCCAAGTATCACCCAGGCAAGCAGAGAGCCGATGAGCGCGTTTCCGATGCCGATCCAGGTCGAGGCAATGCCGAATTTCCAACCGAACTGTCCGGCATAGCCGATGAAGATGACGGCGGAAAAGTAGCTGGTGCCGTAGGCAAAGGCTGTGAGCCACGGGCCTACCGAGCGTCCGCCCAAAACGAAGCCGCCAACGTCTGTTGCGTGTCCCCGGCAGTAGAGTCCTACTCCCAACATAATGCCGAAAAAGACGACTAAAAGTGTGATCTTCCATACCATTTTCCATCATTCCTTTCTTTTTTTGATCGGCACAAAGGATAAACGGTATAAAAAATCCTCTGTGCTTGAAACACAGAGGACGAAAAAATTCGTGGTACCACCTCATATTTATTTGCTTTTCACAAAGCAAACCTCAGCGAGTACGGATAAACATCTTATACTCTGCCGCTGTAACGCGCGGACACGGCACAGCCTACCGGAGCGACCTGCGATCGGGAGAAAGCAGGCTCTTTGGGTGTGCGGCTCTCGAAATGTATTTCAAAGCCTGTGCTTTTGTGCCTTGCACCGACCGGCACTTCTCTGGAAAGCGGATAGCTTTTACTTCTTTTCGATACGATCGCCTTTATTTGGTAAAAGTATAGCACGTCAAATTTGTTTTTTCTCTCCAATATATTGAATTTATATGGTTTATTTCAAAACGAATTTGTCGTAAATGGTGCGTATCGATTTTTCAAAGTCGCTGTTGTCCACACCGATGATGATGTTCAACTCACTGGAGCCCTGGTCGATCATGCGGATGTTGATGTCATTGTCCGCAAGCGCCATAAAGACCGAAGCAGCCGTACCCTTGGCGTTCTTCATGCCGCGACCCACTACGGCGATGAGGGCGATGTTCTTTTCGATGTTGATGCTGTCGGGCGCGGTGGCGGCTAACAGCTCGGAGACGATAGCATCCTCGCGTCCCTCTAATTCGTGTTCGTTGACCACCACGCTCATGGTGTCGATACCACTGGGCAGATGCTCAAAGCTCATGTCGTTCTTTTCGAGAATTTGAAGAAGCTTACGCCCAAAGCCGATCTCCTCGTTCATCATATCCTTTTCAAGCGTCAGAACGGTGAAGCCCTTCTTGCCGGCAATACCGGTCAGTACGCTGACCTCATTGCTCTTATCGGTGTGTGTGACGATGAGCGTGCCCTCGTCCTCCGGGGCGTTGGTGTTCTTGATGTGGATGGGGATACCTGCCTTTTTGACCGGGAAGATAGCATCCTCATGCAAAACGGTCGCGCCCATATAGGAAAGCTCGCGCAGCTCACGATAGGTGATGACCGGGATGGGCTTGGGGTCATCAATAATACGCGGGTCGGCGATGAGTACGCCCGAAACATCCGTCCAGTTTTCGTATTCATCCGCACCGGCCGCACGGGCAACGATCGCACCCGTGATATCCGACCCGCCGCGCGAGAAGGTCTTGATGGTATCGTTGGGCATGATACCGTAAAAGCCGGGAATGACGGCATATTCGCTTTTTTTCAGACGCTCGGACAGCACCAGATTCGTTTTTTCCGCATCGTAGGTGCCATCGTTGTGGAAGAAAATGACCTCAGACGCATCGATAAAATCAAAGCCCAGATAAGCGGCCATGATACGTCCGTTGAGATATTCGCCGCGGCTGGCGGCATAGTCCTTGCCGACGCGCGCTACAAAGCTGCGTTCGATGGCGGCGTATTCCTTTGCCAGATCGATGGAAAGACCAAGCTCGGCAATGATCTCATCGTAGCGTGCCTTGATCTGCTCAAATAAAGGAGAAATTTCGCCGGTCTTTGTCGTCTCCTCATAGCAGGAATAGAGCATATCGGTGATCTTGATATCCTCTTTGTAACGCTTGCCGGGGGCGGAGGGCACGACATAGCGGCGTGCCTTGTCGGCACGGATGATGGCGCCGACCTTTTTGAACTGCTCGGAATCGGCCAGCGAGCTGCCGCCGAATTTGGTCACTTTTATCATGGTGGTTCCCTCTCTATACGGTTGATCTTGCTTTATCGAAGTAAAGTATACTATTATTATATCGAAAACAACAGGCATTTGTCAAGAGTGTGCGGTTGGATTTTTGCGGCTTTTGAGACATTTCGCGCCCGGAAAATGTAAATAAAATAATAGTAATAACCCAAGGTTATCATTTGCCGAGAGCTTTATATATTGCAAGAAAAATGAAAATAGAAGCTTACGGCGTAAGAGCATATTTAACCCTTTATCCTCGTCAGATAATTTGGTCACTTCGTGAAGTGGTGGCAAGAAACAAAGATTTTTTTAAATGTAATTTTGAGGAGGTATTTTAATGAAAGGTTCAGCTAAAAGGGCGATTATAATAATTTGTGTGGTTTTGTTAACATCTTTATCTTTTTACGGATATAATATTATTTTTGATAAGGGTAAGGTTTCAAACTGTAAGGTGAATATTTCAAAAAGTGAGTATTTCACCGAAAAAGAAATAGAAAAAGCAGTGTCAGCTGTAAAAACTAAATTCAGAAGCTTTGAGGGCTGCACACTGTTAGAAAT
>CAZAWG010000200.1:0-3549 GCA_964488785.1 uncultured Oscillospiraceae bacterium
AGATAGATCATGCCGTCAAAGCCGAGCTTTCTGACCTCGTCCTCGAGGTAGTCGAAGCATTCCTTGACCTTGGCATTGCTGCCACCCAGGCGGCTTGCGATCTTATCCGCACCGAATACGCAAAGCACCGGACGGTTATCGATGGTCATGTGGCGAGGATCCTTGAAGAAGTTCTCGATGAAGTAGGGAACGTAGTCGTTCTTCCATGCTTCCATGCTGTTCGGCGAAGAAGCGTTAGCGGTCTCCCAGATCACGCAGAACTTGGAGAGATCGGAATACTTTGCGTTCATGAAGCCGTTGTACAGATGGTTTTCACCGAGGTTCTGCGGACCGTTTGTGCTGTTGAAGTATACGCAGTAAGCACCGAAGTCCACACCATGCTCGACTAAGTACTTGATCTCCCAGTCGGAGGTTTCCGGATTCATTTCATCGTAGTAGCCGAGGACCGGATGCGGATCATCATAAGGCGTGATGCAGCTCCAGCCGTAGTGCGCGCCGTTGGTCCACAGCGAGCAGACGTTCAAGCCGACCGTGTACTTTTCCTCGCCCTTGGGAACGGTGGGCTCGGGTACATAGTCATCGCGTTCCCATTCGCGGAACACGCGGAAGGTGGTCATGCTGGGTTCGCTATCCGCGCTTGTGGACACGGTGATGTTATCCGCCGAGGTAGAAGCGGCTGCGAAGGGAACCTCGCCGACCTTACGACCGTTGATCTTGATGACAGCGAGCTGGGTGTCGGTGTCTGCCTCGATGCGCAGGCGATACCAGAGGTTCTGGTAGTAGTTTTCGTAAACGGCTGTACCGTTTGCGTAGAAATTTTTGTCGTCGGTGGTGAAGGTCACAAGAGCCTTGTCCCCACTGCGGAGCGCATAGTTGACGGCTTCACCCTTCGGCAACAGGAAGAAGGTCTCGGCAATGACCTTGCCGCTGACCGGATTGAAGGGACGGGTAGCCACAACGTCCTTGGCAAGCTTGGCGCTTCCATCGGAGCCGTCCGAGGTGATCCAACCTCTGGAGGTGCTGATGGAAGATTCCTTGACAGCGTAGTTTACGTTGATGGAGACTGTACCGAGGGCTACCGACGGGGTACCTTTGTCGGTGGTCGCAATGCGGAAATTAAGAAGATTGGTCTTTTCGCCGCTGGTGCAGAGCGCATAGGTTCCGCAATTCTCATCGTTGATGTAGGTGGTCGAACGGTTGTTGTCGAGGTCTACATCGATGAGGAAGGAATACTTCGTCTCGTTTTCGGGAATGTCATACACGGTGGTATAGCTTCCGTCAGCGCCGAGCAATTTCCAATCGCCGTCCACGACCTCCAAGCGATAAACCGTATCGCCTGCATCGTTGCGGTATTCGAGAAAAGCGCCATCGCCGCCGGAGACAGCAAGGTTGCATTCGAGACGAACAAGACCGGTGGTGGTCTTATTTAGCTCACGGATCATAGCCGTTCCGGCCTCGGTGCTGATATCGTTTAAGGCACTGTAGGTGGCGGTGATGCTCGTGCGCGGTGTACCGCCGCGGTTATCGAGCAGCCAGCCGGAGTTGATGCCTTCCTTGTTGGAGTTGAAGGTGGGGGTGGTGACAAGCATATAAGCGTTGTCGTCCGAAACCTTGTCTAAGGTCTTGGAAAGTCTGTTTTCCGGCAGAGCTACGCGGTTGATGATGGCGGCAGCTTCAGCGCGGATGATATTGTTTTCCGGGAAGAAGTTACCATAGGAATCGCTTCCCATGACAACGCCGGCTTTGTAGAGGGTTAACAGCTCATCGTTGTAATCCTTCTTGGCCGAAACGTCCGGAATGGCGGAAACATCGTTCTTGGCGGTGAAATAGCCGTCCGGCATAGCGCTTTCGAACAGGCTTGCGACCTCATAGCGCTTGGCAGGACGATCGTAGTTGTCAAACTGACCGGCAGCAACAAAGCCGCGGCTCACAGCGTAATTGACATACTTCTGATACCATTCGCCCTCAGCCTCCGGAATGGTCTCCCCGGCGTTGATGGCAGCAGCGCGGGCAGCCATGGTGATTGCTTCCGCAACCGTGACATTTCCGTTTGGTTCGAAAGTGGTGTCGGTCGTTCCGTTCATGAGTCCTAATTCAAAGGCTCCGGCGACCTCGCTCGCATACCATTCGCTTGTGGGAACATCGGCAAATTTGCCATCCGCATAGGTGGCCGTCTTAGAGAAGGCGGCGGAAGCTGATACGGTAAGGGTTCCTGCAAGGATGGCGGCAATCAGCGTTCTTTTGGATAAAAACATTCTGACTACACTCCTTTTTGCAAAATTTTGGATATATACATTATACACGGAAAAGAAAGTTTCGTCAAGCGGTTTTTAGTTGTTTTTCGCAATAATTTCAATTTTTTTCGCGAATTGGTTGTACAAGAGTATAAAAAAGGGGGAAGAATATGTGTAAAGCAGTCCTGCTCACCGGGGGCAAGCAGGACTGCATGAAAGAATCGAATATTTTGTTGACCGATCAATCCTCTACAGCGTTCTTTACTGCTTCGGCAATGATCTTTTGTGCGACATTGGCAGGTGCTTCTTCATAGCGTGCGTATTCGTAATCGAAGGAACCGCGTCCCTGAGACAGCGCACGGAGTGCGATGGTGTAATCCGACATTTCAGCCATGGGTACTTCGGCTTCCACGATGGTGCGACCGTGATTGCGTTCATCGGGATTCATACCCAGCACGCGTCCGCGCCGTTTGTTGAGGTCACCGATCACATCGCCGACCAGACTCTCCGGCACACGCACCTTTAAGGTGCCTACCGGCTCAAGGATCACCGGACCTGCCTTGGGAAGTCCCTCTTTATAGGCAAGCTTTGCGGCGAGCTTGAAGGAAATTTCGTTGGAATCGACCGGATGATACGAGCCATCGAACAGGTCAGCTGCCAGATTGACGACCGGGAAGCCGGCTAACACGCCCTTTTGCATAGCTTCCAACAGACCCTTTTCAACGGCCGGATAAAAGCCCTTGGGAACGCTGCCGCCGACAACGCTCTGCGTGAAGGTCAGTCCTTCGGCTTCACCCGGCGAGAAGGTGATCTTGACATGACCGAACTGACCGCTGCCGCCGGACTGCTTCTTGTGCTTGCCCTCGACCTGAACGCGCTTCTTGATCGTTTCGCGATAGGGCACACGCGCTTCAGCCAACTCGACGGTCGCTCCATAGCGTGTCTTGATCTTGGAAACGACGACGTCTAAGTGTGTATCGCCCAAGCCGGACAACAGCATTTGCTTTGTTTCAGCGTTATTCTCATAGCGAAGCGTGGGATCCTCCTCTAAGAGACGTGCCACAGCGTTGGAAATCTTATCCTCATCGCCCTTCGCCTTGGGAACGATGGCCATTTTCATATATGGATGTGGGAACACGACCGGTGCATATTTCTTGCTTCCGCCAAGCGTGTCATTGGTGCTGGTGGCGGTAAGCTTTGCAGTCATACCTAAATCACCGCAGACGATCTCATCGACCTCGGTCTGCTTTTTGCCGCGCACGGTGTAGATATGTGCAAATTTTTCGGCTGTTCCACTGTTCAGATTGGTTAATGT
>CAZAWG010000201.1:0-3539 GCA_964488785.1 uncultured Oscillospiraceae bacterium
CCCCGGCTGCTTTTTGGTTCTTTTTGCAGAAGCAAAAAGATCGTTCCACCGCCTACGAATAGGCGCTGAAGCCTTCCGACTTCGTAGAAACCAGGGAAGCCCTGCCGCAAAACTCAAATGAAAAGACAAAAAGAATAAATCCGTTCCCCTTTGGAGAACACTGAAGCCTTCCGGCTTCATAGAATAGAGAGGATGATAAAGATGAGATGCTTCGGCTTGACCGACGTCGGCTGCGTGCGAGAATCCAACCAGGATTACTTCCGCATCGAGACGAAACAATTAAATCAAACTACCTATACCCTGCTTACCGTCTGTGACGGCATGGGTGGCGCAAGGGGCGGTGAAACGGCAAGTACCCTTGCCTGTAATACCTTTACCGAATGTGTTTTAGAGAACCTGGAAGCTTCGGATAAAAATGCCCTCTTGCTCGAGGCGGTGCAAAAAGCCAATGCCGCTGTTTTTTCTCATGCCTCTAAAAATAAGGAGCTTGCCGGAATGGGTACGACCCTCTGCGCCGTCTTGACCGATGGCGAAATAGCCTATGCCGCCAGTGTCGGCGATAGCCGCATCTACCTGTTCGCAGACGGCTCGATCGTCCAGCTGTCTCATGACCATTCGTATGTCCAGGCTTTGGTCGATAGCGGTGCAATCTCTAAGGATGAATCCAGAATGCACCCAAATAAAAATATCATAACGCGCGCCATTGGCACCCGTTCGTCGGTCGAATGCGATAGCTTCCGTTTGCTCCTTTCGGAGGTCGAGGGAATGCTGCTTTGTAGCGATGGTCTTACTAATTTTGTGTCGGATGAGGAATGCCTTGCCGCCTTCTCTCAGACGACGGACCCGGAATATATCGTTTCTTCGCTTGTCAAAAGCGCAAAAGCGGCTGGTGGCGGCGATAATATCACAGCCGTGCTGCTGCAAAACGTTTCCTGCCCGGATGCAGAATGATTTCGTTTGAGAGGTAGAAAAGAATGGATAACAATTCTTACGATAAATTGATCGATCGGATCATTGATAAGCGCTATAAGATCGAAACGGTCGTTGGCGTGGGCGGTATGGCTTATGTTCTTCGTGCCAAGGATCTGAATACCGGACGGGATGTTGCGGTGAAAATTCTGAGTGATGAATTCAAGGACGATGAGCGCGCCGTCAAACGATTCATTAACGAGTCTAAAACCGTCTCTATGCTCGATCATGAAAATATCGTCAAGATCTTCGATGTTGTCATCAGCGAGGAGATCAAGTATATCGTGATGGAATTCATCGATGGTATCACATTAAAGGATTATATCGACCGGATCGGTATCCTTTCCTGGAAGGAGGCCGTCTATTATACTAAGCAGATCTTGCGCGCACTGTCTCATGCCCATGAAAAGCAGATCATTCACCGCGATGTCAAACCGCAGAATATCATGCTTTTGTCGGATGGTACCGTCAAGGTCACGGATTTCGGTATCGCCAAGCACCCCAACGCCGAGGCGATCACCATGACCGATAAAGCCATCGGTACGGTCAATTATATCAGTCCGGAGCAGGCCAGCGGCGCAAAGATCGATGCCCGGTCGGATATCTACTCCGTCGGTATCATGTTATATGAAATGGTCACAGGTCGTCTGCCCTTTATTGCCGATAGCCCGGTGGCTGTGGCGATGATGCAGGTGTCGAATGAGCCCATCCCCCCGCGTGAATTGAATGATCAGATCCCCATCGGTCTGGAACAGATCATCTTAAAGGCTATGCAAAAGGAACCAGATAATCGTTTCGCCGGAGCGGTGGCGATGCTTAAGGCGCTCGATTATTTTACGGAAAATCCGGAGGTCGTCTTTGCCGGAGCGGCAACTAATACCGGTGGCAGTATCTCTAAGGAACACACCGATGCTTATGAGGAAGAAAAGAAAAAGCGCGAAAAGCAAAAAAAATATTTCCGCGGAAGCCGTTCCATGTTCCCCATCGTGGCAGGGATCGCCTCGGCGTTTGCAGTCGTGGCTGTTATATTTGTCATTGCCTGGGTGATCCCACTCTTTAAAGACTCACAGGGCGAGGATACCCTTGACAAGGTGGAAAACGGCTTTTCTACTGCGGTTGACCGTCTGCTTGGCGTGGATGGCGCGAATGATGAAAGTAAGCGCGTGACAGTCGCTTCCCTCGTCGGACGCGTTTATGATGAGGCTCTGATCGAAGAAATGCGCACGGCGGGCCTTTCGGTCGAGACGGTCAAATATGTGCGCCATGCGGATTTTGGCGCCGGTGAGGTCGTGCGGCAGGATCCGGAGGAGGGCGCGGTGCGTCTGCGCTCCGAAACGACCGGTCTTGTGCCGGTGACGCTGTATGTCAATATGGGACAAAAGGAAATGCATATGCCGGATTGTACGCTGCTCAACGAAGCCGATGCAAAGACCCGTATTCGTACCGAATATAAAACGATCGCCGCAGACGTTTTGGCTTCGGATGCCATCCAAACGGTCGAGGAATTCCATGATACCTACCCGACCGGCTATGTCATTCGCACGGAACCGGCGGCAGGAGAGCTGGTATCGACCGAGCAGGCCTCCTTTGTGCTGTATGTCAGCAAAGGACAGGAGCTGAAGCATATACCTGTACCGGATGTGACGGGACTGGAGCTTGATCATGCAAAAAGAAGCATTTTGACGGCTAATCTTGCTTTGGGAGAAGTGCATTATGAGTATAGCACCGTCGTCGAAGAGGGAAAGGTTATCCGTACCTCGCCGCAGGTCGGTGAAACGGCTGTAGAAGCATCGACTGCCATCGAGCTGTGGGTCAGCCTTGGAATGCAACAGGAGCTGCAAACGACTCCTCCGGAGGAACAGACACCTGCCCCGGAAGCTCCGGAAGCTCCGGAAGCTCCGGAAGCTTCGGAAGCTCCGGAAGAGGGCAATGGCGCTATACCGGATTCCTATAACAGAGAAACCGGTTTCGATTCGAAACCGACCGATCAAAATGTATCGACCGATTTAGAGGAGCTATTAACGATGAGAGATGCCGAAGAGGCAGACTAAAAGGAAAAACATGGAAATAGAACAAAAGATAGCCGCCCTGCCGGTGTTAATGCCGTGCGAATATACCGGGCGCATTGTCAAAAGCACGGGTGGACTATATCGTGTGGAGACGGAAAAGGGCT
The DNA here is from genome assembly GCA_964488785.1 of uncultured Oscillospiraceae bacterium. Taxonomy (GTDB): domain Bacteria; phylum Bacillota; class Clostridia; order Oscillospirales; family CAG-382; genus UMGS882. Next base: position 3,143 of record CAZAWG010000201.1, read on the forward strand.
TTGCGGAATGCCGCGCTCGTGGTGCCTTCCGCCGGGAGAAGCGTATACCCTTGACGGGAGATGAAGTAAAGCTCTGCCTGTCGGAGGGACAGGAGGGTGTGATCACGGAGATACTTCCGCGCCGCAATGCGCTTATCCGTCCGGCGGTTGCCAATGTGGAAAAGCTGATCTTAGTGGCGGCGGCGACCAGCCCGGAGCCGGACGTATATATTTTGGATAAATTGACCGCCATATCGGCGTTTAATGACATTGAAACGATCCTTGTGATCAATAAATGCGACTTAAAGGAAGTCAATGACCTCAAAAGCGTTTATACCACGGCAGGCTTTTCTGTCTTTTGTGTGTCAGCGAACGAACCACAGGCATATGAAGCAGAGTTTGAGGCACTGCGAGAAGC
>CAZAWG010000202.1:0-3530 GCA_964488785.1 uncultured Oscillospiraceae bacterium
AGATAGGCTCTCGCCTCCTCCCCTTCGGCGCTCATCAGATTCTCATAAAAATGACGGGCGGCAAGGCGATTCATTTCAAAGCTGCGTTCGCGCGTAAGAGCGCTTTTTTTGCGGACAGGACCCATGTCCTCCGGCATGGTCATCCCACATCGGTCAGCAAGCGTTCTCACAGCATCCGGGTAATCCAAATTTTCCATACGCATAACGAAGGTCACCACATCGCCCCCGGCAGAGCAGCCGAAGCAGTGGAAATGATCGTCAAACACGGTAAACGAGGGGCTTTTTTCACTATGAAACGGACAAAGACCGACCAAATGACTGCCGGCACGCTTTAAATTCACATACCGCCCGATGGTGGTATCGATGGGATTGCGAGCTTTTAATTCTTCCATAAAGCCGGGTGGAAACGGCACGGTATCGCTCCTTTACTTATTCCATTTTTTCGGAATGAACAGGTTTTCAAAGGTTAGCACGGCATAGCGATCGCTCATGCAGGCAAGATAATCGCACACAGCGCGTTCCCTTGAGCATTCTGTATCGATATTACGGCGGTACTCCTCCGGAATACGCTCGGTATGATGACAGAAATAGTCATATAATATTTTCAACATTTCCCCCGCCTTGGATTCCTCACTTTTGGCGATGGGGTTGAAATACACGTTTTCAAACAGAAATTCGCGAAGGCACATGGTAGCATCGTAAATATCCGGCTCCATTTCAAGTGCCGGCACCCCGGCGGCAAAATTTGCCTTGGTTTTGGTGATCAGACTGCGCACCATCACATCGATGCGTTTACGGTGTGTATCGCCTAATATCTGCTTTAGCTCGACCGGGATATCGTCATCCGACAGGACAGAAGCGCGAACGGCATCGTCAATATCATGGTTTATGTAGGCAATACGATCGGCAAATTTGATGAGGCGTCCTTCTATCGTTTTTGCCTGTGCTTCACCGGTATGACAGAGAATGGCATCGCGCACCTCGACAGTCAGATTGAGTCCACGTCCGTTCTTCTCCAGATGATCGACCACGCGAAGGCTTTGTTCGTTGTGGTGAAAGCCCTCCGGGCAAAGGGAATCCAGAATGCGTTCTCCGGCGTGTCCGAACGGCGTATGCCCCAGATCGTGTCCAAGGGCAGCCGCCTCGGTCAGATCCTCATTGAGTGCCAGCGCACGCGCCACGGTACGGGCGATCTGAGAGACTTCTAAGGTATGTGTCAAGCGTGTTCGATAATGGTCGCCCTCCGGAGAAAGGAAGCACTGGGTCTTATGCATGAGCCGCCGAAAGGATTTGGAGTGGATGATCCGGTCGCGGTCGCGCATAAAGGGCGTGCGGATGTCATAGGCATCGGATTCATCTGGAATACGTCTGCCGGAAGTGGCATCCGATGCGACAGCAAACGGGGACAAGCGCATTTTTTCACAGTGAACAAAGGAATCCATAAGGTCGTTCATAAAGCCCACCTCACACAGGACGATTCGACGGCATTCGCCGCGATAAGCAAAATCTCGCGTATATTATATTATACGCGCAAAACATGAAAAACACTTTTTTATTTTTAAAATAAACTTTGAAAAAGAAAAAGAGCTACCCCCTCAGAGCAGCTCCGTCTATGCTATCACTTTGTATACATGGTACTCTGTATCGGCTCGGAAGAAATATCCGTTCCCTCAAAGATGGTATCAAACAGGCTTTGCGCAAAAAGCTCATGCATTTCCCTTGTCGGATGATTGATGCGATTGGCTAAAAGAGCGGTGATATCCTGCGTTTCACTTAGCCTTTTCCACTTTTGATAGCAGTCGCAGACCGTCACGCCCATATCGCTTGCTAACCGGACTGCCGCCTCCATAAACCGGTCCATGCGCCCCTCATTCTGCATTTTCGCCGTTTGGTGCGCATATTCATAGTGTTCCTTGGCGGTGTCCTCATAGACCGAGGTATTGAGCATATTGGGGGTCATAAAAATGACCTGTGCGCCGCTGTTTTGCGCTTTTTCGAAGATGAGCCTCAAGGAATCTATATATTCCTCCAAAGTCCCATTGACATCGTTTAACCCGAAGCACACGATGATCAGGTCAGGCTGGTGGGCAAGCACCTGTGTATCCATCCGTCCCAACGAGCCCTTGGCCGTGATACCGCCGATACCCGCATTGATCACATTGACCGGGACATAGCTGTTCACCTGATTGAGCTTTTGCTTCAAGCGATTCCAGTACACCGTTTCATAATCGATCTCACCGGCGCCCACAGCCCCATGGGTGACACTGTCGCCAAAGGCAACGATGGTGATGGGGCCATGCTCGATGAGTCCCTGCATATCCAAACGGATCTTTTCGGTTATACGCATACTCTGTCTCCTTTTTCAAGCGATAAAGAAGCCTTCCGCGAAAAACAGAAGGCTTTTCTGATAAATGGCTACTCTTGATCTACAAGCCGTGTTCCGCATTCAGGGCAGAATTTCGGTGCTTTTTCCGGATTCTCTTGCTTCCAACCGCACGCACGGCATTCGTACACACGCGGTCCTTGCGGTCTTTTTGCGCCGCATTCGGAGCAGAATTTTCCGCTTGCCACAGCACCACAGGTGCAGACCCATGTATCCTTTTCCGGGCGCGGTGTGCCACATTCGGCACAAAAGCGTCCGTTTGCCTGTGCGCCGCAGGTGCAAGTCCAGGTATCTCCCGTCTGTTCGCTCGGCATTCGTTCCTTCTGCGTTTTTGCACCGCTTTCATACAGTTCCTTTGCAGCGGCAAAACCGGCGTTTCCGGCTGTCCCCAGGTTACCGACCATTCCCATGCCAACAAAGCCATTCATGGCACCGGCCGTATTTCCGGCGGCGGTTTTCATAGCTTCCGCTGTGGCATCCGTCATGCGTCCGGCCATCATAAAGGGATTGGAGCCAAGGTTGGCGGCATCCTCCAATTCCTGCACCTTTTGCATATCCTCGTCCGTTAGGGCAATGGGATTTAAGGCAATGCGTTCGATGGAGATACCGCGATTTTCCTGCCATTCGCTCTGAAGCGCATCGTTCATGGCTTTCTTGAGTTCATTCGCCTTTGCCGGAATTTGTGCCGGGCGAAGCTCACACTCCGAAAGTGCGCCGAACGCCGGCTGAAGGGCGTCTAAAAACTCCGCTTTCAGCTGGGCATCGAGGTTATCACGGGTATAATTCTCTTCGATATTGCCGCAAATCTTTGTATAGAATAAAAGCGGATCGGAAATGACATAGGAATACACACCACTACAGCGCACACGAACGGTTTTGGAGATACCGATACGCTTATTGACCACCTCAAAAAGAATGGGCGTCGGCGTACCGAACTTATTATCCATTATCTCCTTGGTGTTGAAGTAGTACACGCGCTGATCCTTTGCCGTATCTCCTCCGAAGCCGAAGCGTTTACCGACGGTTTTGAAGGTATTTTTGATCCCTTCTCCCAGACTTCCGGCAAAGATGGATGGCTCTGTCGAGGCATCATAGGTGAACTCGCCCGGCTCAGCGCAGACCTCGACCACCTTGCCCTGCTCCACGA
>CAZAWG010000203.1:0-3492 GCA_964488785.1 uncultured Oscillospiraceae bacterium
CCGGAGGGCTTATCACCACGCCGGAGGAAGCACTGCTTGCCCTGCGCTCCGGCGCGACGGCTGTCTCTACCTCTGCGCGTGATTTGTGGAAATGCTAAAAGGGTGTCCGTTTTCCGCGCTTTAATTTCTACCATTCCTTACAAATTATTGAATTCTCACAAAAAGGCTTGTATTTCAAGCCTTTTTGTGCTATACTGTAGTGGGAAAGCTTTTCTTGTTTCAATTAAGCTTTCCACAATAAGGTCACGCGACCTTATATTTTTTGTGAAAGGAGGAAATATCATGACCATTCAACAGCTCTATGACCTCTCGCATACCCGTGCAAATACGCTTCTTTCCGAATGCGAATATCCCTGGCAGGCTTTAGACAAGATCGGCGATGCTGTGCTTTCGCTCGGAAAAGACTTAGACCCGACTCTGTACGAAGAAAAAAGCGAACACGTCTGGGTCGCCAAAAGCGCTGTGATCTACCCCGGCGTTACCTTGATCGGTCCCTGTATCATCGGCGAAAAGACCGAGGTTCGTCCCGGCGCATTCATTCGCGGAAAGGTCTTAGTCGGCGACGGCTGTGTTGTCGGCAATTCGACCGAGCTCAAGAACTGCATCCTGTTCGATGGGGTTCAGGTTCCGCATTTCAACTATGTCGGCGATTCGATCTTAGGCTACAAATCCCATTTGGGCGCCGGTGCTGTCACCTCAAACGTCAAGAGCGACAAAACACCCGTGACCGTGCGAACGGCCGATGGCAAGCTGGAGACAGGACGAAAGAAATTCGGTGCGGCGGTCGGTGATCACACCGAGGTCGGCTGCAACAGCGTTCTCTGCCCCGGCACGGTGCTGGGCAAAAACTGCACCGTTTATCCGCTTTCGCGTGTACGCGGCTTCATTCCGGAAGCCCACATCTTCAAATCGGAAAAAGACATCCTCCCTAAACGCTAAAGCGCTCCCCCGGCTCGCTTTTTGCAAAAACAGAATATACCGAATATACTGATATGGGACACGGAAGCGAAGCCTTGCGGCTGAACCGCCCCTTATCGGATCAGTCGCCGAGCCAGTAAATGAAAAAACAGGCCGTCAAGGCTCAGACGGCAGCGATGTGTCGCACCTGTTTTAGCGCCAGACCGCACAAGTTGCTTTGTGCGGTGACGAGGAAAGAAACGATCGAAAAATTCGGCGGATGTTTCTTCGGCATTTCCTCCTGTCGATAGAATGCAAACAAAGAGGTCTACTCCTTCAAAAATGCATTCACGGAAGAAGCTTGAACCTTTAAAATTAAATTTACAGCTGATATTCCGGCCTTGTCCCACCGGAACAAAAGCAAATATTTTGAAACGGAGACATATACTATGTGCGGAATTATCGGCTTTACGGGCGGCGAAAATGCCGTCCCGAAACTACTTGACGGACTTTGTGCGTTGGAATACAGAGGCTACGACTCGGCAGGCCTTGCTGTGTTTGATGAGAAAAAGGGGCTGTGTACCGTCAAAGCCAAAGGGCGCTTGACCGCGCTGCGCAAAAAGCTTGACGCGTCCCCACTTTGCGGCTTCTGCGGCATCGGACACACCCGCTGGGCGACCCACGGCGAACCGAGCGACACAAATTCTCATCCCCATGGCACAGGCCGCGTGTTTATCGTCCACAACGGTATCATCGAAAACTATGCTTCGCTCGGCGAATATTTGCGCGACCTTGGCTATACCTTTTCGTCGGAAACCGATTCGGAGCGTGCCGCCTGCCTTATCGATCACTTCTATGGCGAGACCGGTGACCCGGTGCAGGCGCTAAGTCTGGCAGCCGAACGGTTTGCCGGTTCGTTTGCCATTGGCGCGGTCTTTGCAGATCATCCGAATGAGCTATACGCCATGCGCAAGGATAATCCCCTGATCCTTGCGGTATCGGATAAAGGGAACTTTATCGCCTCCGACATTCCGGCGGTGTTGAAATACACAAACGCCTATTACCGTCTGGAGCAGGGCGAAATTGCTCATATTACACCCGACTCGGTCGTTATCACACGCGCCGGAGAGCGCATCGAACGTGCGCTTGAAACGGTAGATTGGAGTGTTGAGGCCGCCGAAAAGGGCGGATATGCGCATTTCATGCTCAAGGAGATCTACGAATCTCCCACGGCACTCGTCAACACACTGCGCCCACGCATTGTGGAGGGGCTTCCTTCGCTTGGCGAATGCGCACCGGACGATGAACAGCTTCGTCGTTTTGAGCGCATCCACATCGCCGCCTGCGGCACAGCCATGCACGCCGGTCTTGTGGGGAAGTATGCCATTGAAAAGCTGGCACGCATCCCGGTCGAAGTGGAGATCGCCTCGGAATTCCGGTATAAAAACCCGATCCTCGGTCAAAACGATTTAGTCATCCTCATTTCGCAATCCGGCGAAACGGCCGACACATTGGCGGCTTTGCGCCTTGCAAAGGAGCGCGGCGTATATACGCTTGCACTTGTCAATGCACCCGGCTCGACCATCGCGCGTGAAGCGGACTGTGTGCTGTACACCTATGCAGGCCCTGAGATCGCCGTCGCCAGCACAAAAGCCTACACCGTTCAGCTTGGACTTATGTATCTGCTTGCCTTGCGGCTTGCCCAGGCGCATAAGACTAAGACGGTCGAGGAGGTAAAGGCGCTTACCGAAGAGCTTCTTACCATCGCGCCGCAAAAAATACAGGCTTCCCTCAAGAGCGAGGACAAATGCGCTTCTCTTGCGGCACGCTACAAGTCTCATAACGACATCTTCTTTATCGGTCGCGGCATCGACTATGCCTTATGCATGGAAGCCTCTCTCAAATTAAAGGAGATCTCCTATATCCACTGCGAGGCCTATGCTGCCGGTGAGCTGAAGCACGGCACCATTTCCCTTGTCACCGACGGAACGCCGGTCTTTGCGCTGGCAACCGAAGGTGCGCTGTTTGATAAAATGATAAGCAATATCCGCGAGGTGCGCGCCCGTGGTGCGCGCGTCATCCTTCTGTGCGATGAAAAAGCGGTCGTGCCGGAGGATGCCGCCGATGAAATTCTTCGCGTTCCAACATTAAGTGGGCTGTTCATGCCGCTTTCGGCTGTGACACTTGCCCAGCTCATCGCCTATCATTTTGCCGTAGAACTGGGATGCGACGTGGATAAGCCGCGCAATCTTGCCAAATCGGTGACAGTGGAATAAACGTCCGTCTGTAGAAAGAGTATGCGGTGAAAAACAATTTCGCCGCATACCATCACATCTTTTAGTATATAATGGAGTATAGATACATGGGAAAATATTTTGGAACCGACGGCTTCCGCGGAGAAGCCGGTGTAACACTAAATGTTGAACACGCCTATAAGGTCGGACGTTATCTCGGCTGGTACTACGGAAAAGAGCATAAATGCAAGATCGTTATCGGTAAGGATACACGCCGTTCCAGCTATATGTTTGAATATGCACTCGTATCGGGGTTGGTCGCCAGCGGTGCCGATGCCTATCTTCTACACGTCACCACCAC
>CAZAWG010000204.1:0-3480 GCA_964488785.1 uncultured Oscillospiraceae bacterium
CTGGTATATGAGCATTTGCCGGTTGGTCGATGACGAAAAGGGACGGGGATATCGGTATTTTCTGTTTTCCTCGGAGCGCCCGTTTGACGGCTATGTGCCTGTAAGCCACGCCTCCGAAGGGGAGGAGACCGGCGGTTCGTTTGTCCGCGACCGGAAAGGGCTTGCCTTTGTCTGCGGAAACGGCTTCGGACGGCGTGCCGAATACCGTGTTTACCGCGTGCCGGACTTTTCGTCCTATACGCTTCTCGCGCACGAATACGATGACGGCGGCTTTCGCGGCTGGGGAACGGTCATGCCTATCCCGGTCGGCTCGCGCACAGAATGGTATCACTTGACCTTCGACCGCTCGAATGCCAGCAGCTATAATTGGAGCTATGGAAACCTATACTGCTTCCGTGGATACAAAAGCGGCGATTCCCTTTCGCAAAACAGTTAAGGATCATAAAATACTTTAAAGGAGGAAACTGCTATGCTACACTTACCGATCGACCACGATTACCATCTCCATTCCCATCTGTCACTTTGCTCGAACGACCCCGGTCAAACGACCGAGCGTATGCTTGCCTATGCCGAGCAGAACGGCCTTCACACCCTTTGCCTGACCGATCATTATTGGGATGCGGCAGTTCCGGGTGCGGAAAGCTTTGATTTCTACCGCATTCAGAATTATGAGCATATCGCCGCTGCCCTTCCGCTTCCCAAGAGCGATAAGGTACGCTTCCAATTCGGCTGTGAGACCGATATGGATAAGCATTTCACGTTAGGCATTTCCAAGGACAGCTTTTCGCTGTTCGACCGTGTGATCATCCCCACAACACATCTTCACATGACCGGCTTTACCATCGACCCGGAGGATAATCCTCCGGAGCGTCGTGCCGAGCTGTATATCCGCCGTCTGCAAGAGCTGTTGGACAAGGATATCCCCTTCGAAAAGGTGACCATTGCACACCTCGCCTGCTCGCTCATTCGTCCGACCGGCGGCACGGCACTCGATGTATTAGACCTGATCTCGGATGAAGCACTGGTAGACGTATTAACGGATGTAGCAAGAAGCGGAGCTGCGGTGGAGGTCAACGAGGCTGCGTCTATCTACAATACACCGGAGGAATTGGCACGTGCGCTTCGTCCACTGCGCATTGCCGCCGCCTGCGGCTGCACGATGGTGTTAGGCTCAGATGCCCATCATCCGGCAGAATTGGATGGCGCAAAAGCCAATTTTAAGGTCTTGCTTGCGGCAATCTAAGTAGAGCTTGAAAGGAGTAACTAACATGAAAAACGCCACCTTTAACGTCGCCTTTGACCGGGAAACCGGACTTATGTCTACACTTACGTTGTCGAATGACACAGACGGCATGAACTGGCTTGCCGATAACGGTACCTTAGGACGTATCCACCATACGACCCATATCTGGCATGACACCTGCTTTGCAAGCGAAGAAATGAAATGCATTCACTTCGAAGAAACGGACGATACCGCTGTTTCTGTGTTCTCCAACGGCTTTGTGGAAACGACCCTGACCCACCGCTTTGAGGGCGAATGTCTGGTGCAGACGTACAAGCTCAAAAATGCTTCGGGAACGGTCCTGTTCTTAAATGAAAATAACTTTTCCATCGAAGCCGCCTTGAACGACCGCTATACCTATGCCGATGTCTGCATGAAGCACCGGTGCAATACCCACCTCTGGTGCGGCGGTAACACCACCTATATCGATGCGTTAAAAATGGGTGTATCCGAATGGAATCTGGGTCTGGTCGTGACCAAAGGCTCATTTATCAATTACCGTGTTCTGGATTGCCACAACAGTAATAACCGCGGCCGCTTTTTATTGAACCTTGAACAGACCGAGATCTTGCCGGGCGAAGAGACGACGATCGAATGGGTACTTTTCCCTCATGCCGGGAAAGAGGATTTCTTGCGGAAAGCCTTGGAATATGGTGCGTTTATCGACATAAGAGCTGAGCAGTATACCGTTTTTCATGGCGATACCATCCGTTTTCGCGCACAGAGCAAGACGGCTCCTCGGCAAGTCAGCATCTACACCCGGGAAGAAGCGATCGCATTTACCGTAAAGGATGACACCGTTTTTGTCGAATGGCAGCCGGCCAAAACCGGCGAATACCGTGTATATGTGGAAATCAACGGCATTCGCACCTGGGCAGAATTTGCCGTGAAGCCGGATTTTGAAACGCTTCTCGAAAAACGTATCCATTATATCATCGACCACCAGCAATATAAAAAACAGGGCAGTCCGTTGGATGGGGCCTATCTGATCTATGACACAAAAATGCAGCATCCGATCTTTGAAGACGACTTCGCCGACCGCAATGCCTGCCGCGAACGCATTGGAATGGCACTTTTGATCTGCAAATATTTGCAGACCCGGGAAAACGAGAAATTCCGCGCGTCCCTTGCAAGCTATATCACGTTTTTGAAGCGCGAATTTTACGATGAAGAAACCGGAACCGTGTACAACACCATCGGCAAAAAAGCCAATCAAAAGCGGCTGTATAACGCCCCTTGGGTCGGCATGCTGTTCATGGAGATGTATAAGCTGACCGGCGATGACTGGTATTTGGATAACATCTTAAAGCTGTATATCACCTATTATGCAGCCGGTGGAAGCACCTTTTATCCGAATGGCGTCTCCATCCGTGAAACAGCAAATATATTCAAGAAAGCCGGACGTATGGCGGACTATGAAAAGCTCGTCTCCCTGTTCAAAACCCACGTGGATAACCTCGTACGAAACAAGACTTCCTATCCACCGCATGAGGTCAACTACGAGCAGACCATCGTCGCCCCGGCAACAACGCACATATCGGAATTTGCCGATATGTCCGGCGATAAAAAATATGCCGAGGAAGCGAAGCTTCATGCGGTGGTTTTGGAGCGTTTCAGCGGTCATCAGCCGAGCTTCCATTTAAATCAGATCCCGATCCGGTATTGGGATGATTTCTGGTTCGGCAAGCTCATGACCTATGGCGACACCTTCCCACACTATTGGAGCTGTCTGACGGCGCGCTCCTTTAACGATTATTATAAAGTATCCGGTGAAGAGCGCTATTTGGATATGGCAAAGGAATGTATACGCAACTGCTTATGTCTCTTTGCGGAGGATGGTTCAGCGGCGGCGGCGTATCTGTATCCCTATAAGCTGGATGACACCTTTGGGGAAGACTACGATGGATGGGCGAATGACCAGGATTTCGCGCTGTATTTTGCGTTGGAGACAGGATTGATCGAGTAAACCATAAGAAAGACTTCCGGAAGCAAAACATACCGCTTCCGGAAGCTCTTCCGCGCTTCATCTCCTGCAAAGCTCTGTAAAAGAAAATACTTTTCGACAAACTCTGGTTTTTTCAAAAAAGCCCTTGACAAAATTCCTTCTATATGCTACAATATAAAGGCTGTAAAGAATTTAATATTTTGCCCCTGTAGCTCAGTAGGTAGAGCACATGACTTTTAATCATGGTGTCCGG
>CAZAWG010000205.1:0-3460 GCA_964488785.1 uncultured Oscillospiraceae bacterium
TTATTGATGATATAATCCGAGAAGTTTTCGGCGCGATCCTTTAAGAACGGCAGACACATGGATATCTCTGCCTTGCCTTCGCAGACGGCGATCGCCTTTTCGCGGCAGGTATTATAGCCGCAGGAGCCGCAATTAAGCTCAAGCTCCGGCTTGGTCTTGCCCATCTGACGAAGAACCGCAAAGATCTCCTGCTCTGTGGGCACCTTAGCTTCGCGCTGGATGACCGGCAGGGGCTTGATAAGCTCTGCGGCATCCGGCATGGTGAAATCGAAATCCTCCGTTCCTGCGTAGGCGTGGATATCGGTATAGCCCTTGACGGTGGATTTATGCTGCTTTTCCATGACCGGTCCGCCGATACAGCTGCCGGTACAGGCCGACATCTCGATAAAGCAACGGTGCAGCTTACCATCGACGATATCCTTTAGTGCCGCGATGCAGTTATCCGTTCCATCCACGGCGATATATGTATAGCCATGGCGGTCAAGAGACATACTTTCAAGCACGCCGCCGGTGGTGGGAAACAGGCGCGTTTTCGATCGTTCGGTATGGTCATACTGCGGCTTTAAAGCTATCTGCTTTTCCTTTATCAGTCCGCTTAATTCTTCAAACGTCAGCACGGCATCCACAAAGCCCTCATAGCGTTCGGCTTCGTCCTTTTTAGCCACGCAAGGACCGATGAACACGACCTTGGCACCGGGATGCTTCTTACGCAGCTCGGCGGCGTGTGCCTGCATGGGTGACAGGATATCCGCAAGGTATTTGAGCGCCTCCGGGAAATGCTTTTGTATGAGCAGATTGACCGAATGACAGCAAGACGAGATCAGCACGTCACTTGAGCCTTCGGCTAAAATGCGCTCATATTCGGTTTTGACGATGGCGGCACCAATGGCTGTTTCCTCGACATCGGCAAAGCCAAGCTCTTTGAGAGCGGCACGCATTCCCTCGATACCAATTCCATCGTAATTAGCGGCAAAGGAAGGTGCAAGAGAGGCATAGACCTCGCCATTTTGCAAAAGCACCTTGACCTTTTCGGTACTGTCCACGATCTCTTTTGCGTTCTGCGGACATACCACGAAGCACTGACCGCACAGGATACATTCATTTTCAACGATATGCGCCTGATTGCCGGAAAAGCGAATGGATTTGACCGGACAATGGCGAATACACTTATAACAATTTTTACAATTGGATTTTTTAAGCTTCAGAGCTTCGGTCATGAAGAACTTCCTTTCGGGCTTTTGGGGGTAAGGGTGGCTTTAAAGCTTTGCTAAGACCTCTTTTTCAAAAAAGGCATCGGTGGTTTCCGGGGTCAGCGAATAGAAGGTATCGTCTAAAAGCACACAAACGCCCTCCTGGCAGCGTCCCAAGCAGAAGGTTCCTGCAAGCTCGACCTTATCCTTTAGGTTATGCTCGGCAATACGCGCCTGGAGCAGCTCCACCACATTTCTGGAGCCCTTGATATGGCAGGAGCTTCCAATACAGACTGTAATTTTCATAAGACTGTCATTCCTTTCTTTCCTACAAGGCGTTGAGAATTTTTTCATACGCCTGAGCTTATGCTTGCTTAAATTATACGAAATATATCGGGCTTTGTCAAGCAGAAAGCGGAGAAAATAGCGTTAAATGTAATTATTGGCACGCCGCGTGCAAAACACGCCGCATGACGGAGGTGCTGTCCGACATACGGCGTGGGAAAAGACTTGGAACCGGACGGTTTATTCGTATTCCACAACGTTGACCCAGGAGAGCAGGAAGTCGCGCTCCTCAGGCTTCCCCTTAACGGATTGGGAAGCGGCAACGATCGGGAGCCACTTTTGCACATACTGCTTAGCCGTATCGCTCTTTTTGCAGAACAGCTCCAGATATTTATCGGCGCGTGCTTTGTCGCCCTCTAAGCAGAACAACAGATAGGTGCGTGCCGCATCGGCCGAGGCATTGCCCTGGGTCGCGTGTGCCCAGTCTAAGATATAGAGCTTGCCCTCTTTGGTAACGATGATATTGGAGGGGTTGAAGTCGCCGTGGCAGACCTTATTGTGCTTAGGCATGGATTCAAGGCGCGTATGAAGCTCATAGCGCGTGGTAGCGTCCAGATCGGTTTGGGTGATCTTGCGGTTCATCTTGTCCTTGAGCTTATTGAGCAAAGGTGCTTTCTTGGAATGCACAAGCAATTGCAGATCGACAAACTTATCGAGGTATTCATCAAACTTATCCGGCTCATCTTTCATGAGAGTTGCCATGGTCTTGCCCTCGATATACTCGGTGATAATCGCCCATTTTCCATCGATCATGGTGACTTCAAGCACTTTCGGGATAGCAAGTCCCGTTTCCTCGATACGAGCCTGGTTAAGTGCTTCGTTCAAGATGTCTGCCTTGGAATAATCGGAATCAAACACCTTGATGACGCGATCTCCGTCGCGATACACAGTCTTTCCGGTACGAACGGCTATAATTCTGTCCAAATTCATAATGCTGCATCCTTCCTTATATTTGATAGCCTGCAAAGCAAGCCGAGGCTTTTCTTAAATGTTGTCGTGCTTGCCGTAGTAAGCGTTCAGGTACATACCCTTGATCTCGCTCATGAGCGGATAACGTGGGTTTGCGCCGGTGCATTGGTCATCGAAGGCCTGCTCGGTCATATCGTCAAGACGTGCAAGGAAATCGGCCTCATCCGGAACGTATTCCTTAATGGTCGCCTTGATACCGACGCGCTCCTTTAGCTCATCAAGAGCCTTGATCAGGCTTTCCAACTTTTCGGTATCGTTCTTACCCTTGAGTCCGAGATAATCCGCGACCTCAGCATAGCGTGCCAGCGTATGCGGATGATCGTACTGAGGGAAGGTACCCATCTTGGTGGGCGTTTCGACGGCGTTGAAGCGAAGCACCTCATCGATCATTAAGGCGTTCGCTACGCCGTGCGGCAGATGATGGAAGGCACCCAGCTTATGTGCCATGGAGTGGCAAACGCCAAGGAATGCATTGGCAAACGCCATACCGGCCATGGTTGCGGCATTGGCCATCTTTTCGCGTGCAACGGGGTCGTTCGGACCGTTGTCATAGGCGCGGGGCAGATATTCAAAGATCATTTTGAGAGCGCGCAGAGCCAGACCATCGGTATAATCGGTTGCCATCATGGAAGCGTAGGCTTCGAGTGCATGGGTAACAGCGTCAATACCGGAAGCCGAGGTCAGCCCCTTAGGTGCCGACATATGCAGGTCTGCATCCACGATCGCCATATTCGGCATAAGCTCATAATCGGCAAGCGGATACTTCACGCCGGTCTGCTCATCCGTGATAACGGCGAACGGAGTGACCTCACTACCCGTACCGGCCGAGGTCGGTACGGCGATAAAGTACGCCTTTTCGCCCATCTTCGGGAAGGTATATACGCGCTTGCGGATATCGACAAAGCGCATAGCCATATCCATAAAGTCTGCTTCGGGATGCTCATACAGCACCCACA
>CAZAWG010000206.1:0-3457 GCA_964488785.1 uncultured Oscillospiraceae bacterium
CCTCAAAGGCTTTTCCGATCTCATTGAGCGCCGGCACGATATGGTCGGATATGATGGCAAGCGGCTCGCTCGTCGCAACAAGCTCCTCCGTCAGCCGCACCGCCTCCTCCTTTAATCCGCGCACAACGGCACGCATGAGGGGCGAACGGTCGGCATCCTCGACCGTCTCTTTCCCCGGGACAGTCGTGGCAAGGGGGGCTACACCGCTTGCAAACGGCACACGCGCCGCATAGTCGATATAATCGGTACAGGCGGTATCCAAGTCATGCAACGCCCGGAAGGCATAATACACATCCATCATTCCGTGGGAGAAGGGATTCATGATGGCGCAGTTTAAGCCCTTTTCTAACGCACAGGTGAAGAAAGTCGTATTGATCCGTTCGCGCGTGGGCAGACCAAACGAGATATTGGAAACGCCAAGGCTGGTCTTAAAGCCGAGCATATGCAAGCGTTCCACCGCTTCCAGGGTCACAAGCGCACTGCGTGAATCGGAAGAAACGGTTAAGCACAGCGGATCGACAAGGATATCCTTTTGGGAAAGTCCGTATTTTCTGGCACGGGCAAGAATGCGCTTTGCGATCTTCACGCGCCCTGCCGCCGTTTCCGGTATGCCCTTTTTATCGATGGTGAGTGCTATGACCGTTCCACCGTATTTCTGCACCAGCGGAAAAATCGCGTCCATGCTCTCGCGCTCACCATTGACCGAGTTGACGAGCGGCTTGCCGTTATACAGCCGCATGGCACGCTCCAAAACGGCGGCATTGTTGGAATCAAGCTGCAACGGCAGATCGGTCACCGCCTGAAGCGCCCTTACCGTCTCAAGCATACACGCCGCTTCATCGATATCGGGAAGCCCCACGTTGACATCCAATATATGTGCGCCAGCCTCGACCTGCTTTAGCCCTTCGTCCAGAAGATAGCTCATGTTCCCCTCGCGCAGAGCCGCCTTGAGCTTGGGCTTTCCGGTCGGATTGATACGCTCCCCGATGAGGATGGGCTGCTTATCGATCACAACGGCATGGGTATAGGAGGATACCACCGTGATATCCTTTTGTGTCGGCGGCGTATAGGGAAGCGAGCTTGTTGCCTTCACCGTTTCGGCGATATACGCAGGCGTGGTTCCACAGCAGCCGCCCAAAATGCCAAAGCCCTTTTCGGCAAGCGTGACCATATAGGAAGCAAACTCCGCTTCCTCGATATCATACACCGTTTCGCCATTTTCCACGCGCGGAAGTCCGGCATTGGGATTGACAATGAGCGGCACCGAGGCATTCTGCACGAACCGGTCAGCGATCTGAAGCATGATATCCGGTCCGAACGAGCAGTTCATGCCCAGCGCTTCCACACCCATCGCTTCCAACAGCGCGATCATGGCTTCCGGGGTCGCGCCGGTCATCAGCTTGCCTGTGCGGTCATAGGCATTGGTGACAAAAACCGGAAGTGTGCTGTTTTCCTTTGCCGCCAGCACCGCCGCCTTTGTTTCATAGCTGTCGTTCATGGTTTCGATGAGGATGAGGTCTGCCCCGGCATTGACCCCGGCACGCACGTTTGCCGCAAACACTTCGACGGCGTCCTCGAAAGCCAAATCCCCCAGCGGCTCCAACAGCCGTCCGGTCGGGCCGATATCCAACGCCACAAACTTCTCCGGTGTGTCCCCGATGACGCTTTTCACGCTCTGAATGGCGGAAGTGATCATAGCTTCGTAGGTATCCGGATATTTATCCCGGTTGACCCCAAACGTATTGGTGGTGAACAGATCGACCCCGGCGGCAAGATACGCCGCGTGCGCACGGCGCACCATATCCGGGTTCTCCAGATTTAAGCTCTCCGGTGCTTTGCCGGGTGCAAGTCCCAACGATTGGAGCAGCGTTCCGAAGCCACCGTCAAAATATAAGCGTTTTTCTTTCAAGAGCGTGCGTAGATCGCGCATACCGTTCCTCCGATTTTTACGAATGTTGTATGCCCATAATGGCAGTGACCGATTTCATGGGCGACATAAGAAGCGATTTTCCAAGGGTAATACCCAAAAGCCGCATTCCTTCCACCATTTGAAGAATATGCGGCTGTACCTCAAGCGACAGGTCGCCATAGCCCGGACTGAAGCGCACCCCACAGCAGAGCGAACCGCGAAAAAACGCATCCGCATAGTCAGCTAAAGCCTCGGCATAGGCAGAGGCTAACGCATCCGTGATAAAATGCTCCGCCGGGGACACCAGCGCCAGTCGCGAAAGCAACCGGTCGGTGCCAAGAGCCAGGGTGGCGGCAAAGATAAAGGCTTCTTCCGCCCCTTTTAGATTACGTGTGAGCGCATGAGAATGCACCTGCCCGAAGCCGAGGTCAAGCACATCCTCACGCACATAGCGCACCGGCACACGCACGCCGGAAAATTTCGGCTCTAACACCTTTTCCAAACGCGCCCGGCACATCTCGATGGTATCATCGGTATAGTCTCTTTCACTTTGCAGCCGCCGCGCCACCTCTGCCGGGTCAAGTGTCAGCGCACACACGTCCACGCGCTGATACACGACCGGCCTCATGCAAGGATCTCCGAAAGGTTGCGACAGATCGCCGCCGCCACATCCGGCTTATTCATGGAATATACGTGTACCGCCTCCACGCCGTTGGCGAACAGATCGATGATCTGCTCGGTGGCATAGGCAATGCCTGCCTGCTTCATGGCAGCAGGGTCAGAGCCATAGCGATCGACGATGCGCACAAAGCGCTGCGGAAGAGCCGAGGCGGAGATGGAGCAGATACGCTTGATCTGCGAGGCATTGGTGACCGGCATGATACCGGCAATCACCGGAACCTGGACACCGGCACGAAGCAGACGGTATAGGAAGTTATATAAAATGTTATTATCGAAAAACATCTGAGTGGTCAGAAATTCACATCCTGCCTCGACCTTGAGGCGAAGGCCTTCGATGTCGCTTACGCTGTTTTCGCTTTCGGGATGCCCCTCCGGATAGCACGCGCCGCCAATGCAGAAGCCGCCATACGCACGGATGACCTCAGCCAGTTCGCTTGCATGGTGGAAGTCCTCCGGAAAAGAGCCGGTCGCCGGACGGTCACCGCGCAGGGCTAAAATGTTTTCCACGCCGAGTGAGCGAAGTCTGTCCAATTCGACCGCAACGCGCTCCCTGCTCGAAGAAACGCAGGACAGGTGTGCTAACGGCGTGACACCGCTTTTCTGCAAATGGGAGCAGATGTCGGCGGTATACAGCGAGGTGCCGCCACCCGCCCCATAGGTCACGCTCATAAAGCTGGGGTGCAGCGCGGCGATCTGCTCGGCGGCACTTCGCACGCTCTCGAATTTATCATCGGTCTTAGGCGGAAAGACCTCAAACGACAGGCTGGGCTTTCCGGAGCGGAGGATATCGGTGATCTTCATAATTACCTCTCAACAAAGAATAGATCAAATGGCTTCAAAGCCGGCATCTAATGCAGCGATGAGATC
>CAZAWG010000207.1:0-3449 GCA_964488785.1 uncultured Oscillospiraceae bacterium
GAAGTACACAGGTCAAAACGCTTTTGGCTTCCCCACGCCTTCGGATATCGGCAGCGTGCTTATCCGCATAATCGGCAAAAAACAGCACCAGACCAAATTTAACAAGCTCCGAGGGCTGGAGCGTGACCGGACCAAACGCATACCAGCGTTTGGCATGATTTAGCTCTCTTCCCAACACAAGCACACCTGCAAGCAGCACAACGGAGACAGCAAGATACGGCACGCTCACCTTACGAAGAAAATGATAATCGAATACTTTTGAGCGCGCCACAAATGCCATCACTCCAAGCCCCACAAGCGCAAACAATATCTGTCGTCTGGCAAAGCGATAGCTATCCCCCTCGAAATTGGCATTGGCATAGGGGTAGCTGGCACTGAACACCATCACCGTTCCCAAGCACAAAAGCAAAATAACAGTGATCAAAAACGGACGATCGACACCGCCGACCAACTGTACAACGATACGTCTTTTGGGTGCATGGCGGCGCGTTTTGCGCGATACGCGCACATTTTCATCCGTTCTTTCCCGATTCAAATCTCGTTCGCTCCTTTTTGTAGATATTTACAGGGTCGGAAGAAATCCTACGCTTCCGACCGCGCACATAAGGGCTGCCGCAAGCGAAAACACGACCACAAGCTTGTTTTCCGACCACCCGCACAGCTCAAAATGGTGATGGATCGGAGACATTTTGAACACACGCTTTCCGGTGAGCTTGAAGCTCAACACCTGTATTATGACCGAAAAGGACTCGATATAATACACGATACCGGCAAAAATAAGCAACAGCGGACAATCCAAGATAAACGCCATGCTGCTCACCGCCGCACCTAAAAACAGCGACCCGGTGTCCCCCATGAAAACGCGCGCCGGATGGAAATTGTAGACCAAAAAGCCTAACGTCCCGCCCAGTGTACACAACGCCACAGCCATACCGCTGACATTCGCCGTTTTCACCGAAAGCACCGCCATGAACACCATCACGACCGCCGTCACCGAGGAGGCCAGCCCATCGATGCCATCTGTCAGATTCACACTGTTGACCGTGAACACGATGCCCACCACCGCAAGCACACAGTACACCGGTAGCGGAAGCGTCCACACCGCATCACCAAACGGCAGCCGCAATGCGCAGTCGATGCCGTCCAATGCCTTGAGTGCAAACACATAGGCACACGCAGCTGCAAACTGAAACAGCATCTTCTGCATGGGGGTCAGACCCTCATTTTGCTTTTTGAAGAACTTTACATAATCATCGATAAAGCCGATGGCAGCATTTGCTAACAAAAACGCCAGGTGCAATAGCAGAACCGTTTCCCCTGTGATCACCGAAAGCAATGCTCCACAGATGAGAATCGGCGCGATGAAGAACAGCCCGCCCATCGTAGGAGTGCCCTCCTTGGATTTATGCCAACGCGGTCCGATCTCCAATATTTTCTGTCCCATTTTCACGCTTTTGAGTACAGGGATAAACCGCCGTGCCGCAAGCACCGTCAGAACAAAGCACACGACCGCCGCCACAATGCTTTCTTTCATCGTTTTTCTTTCCTCTCATTTTTCTATACGCCTTAATCCGACGAATCCAAGTGTCGGAATTCCACCTCGATCACGGTTCCCGGCTTGACGACCGTTCCGGCCACCGGTGTCTGACTGTGCGCCACAGCCCCGGAAACATCCTCCCGGTAGGCACCTTCCATTTTTACATTTAATCCCGCATTGATGAGCGTTTTATTCGCCTGCACCGGAGAATAGCCGGTCACCTCCGGAACAGTCACGCTCTCACTTGGCGTTTCCGCGCCGGTATACAGGATCACGATACCGCCGTTCGGTATCTTTCCGCCATAGCGCGGCAGCTGCTCGGTAACAGTATCGCCCTTACCGATGATCTTCGTGCTGAAGCCGGCATTAGCAGCAAGCTCCTTAGCACTTTCAAGCGACAAACCGCGATAATCCGCGACAGCCACCTCTAAGGAAGCCGCTTCCTCCTCGGAAAGCGATGGCTCGATGTTGAGGTATGGCAGTACCTCCCCTAAGATCGAAGCCACGACCGGTGCTGCAATGGTGCCGCCATAGTAATTGGCGCCGCTCGGCTCATCGATACCGATAAGCACTGCGATCTGGGGGTCATCTGCCGGTGCAAAGCCCACGCATGAGGCGATATAGTAGCTGCCCTCTTTATCGCGCTTTTGCGAGGTTCCTGTTTTAGCGGCGATCTTATAGCCCTTGACATAGGCATTTTTGGTAGAGCCCATATTCACGCCGTTCATGAGATAGGTCATAATGGTTTTGGAGGTTTCTTCGGAGTTGACCTTACGCACCACGGTCGTATCAAAGCTTTTCACGGTATTTCCCTCATCGTCTACTAAAGACTTTACCACATGGGGCTTTAAGAGGTTACCGCCATTGGCAACTGCCGAAATGCCGCAGATCTGCTGCATAGGTGTGACCTTGAAGGTCTGACCGAAGGAATACACGGCAAGCTCGGTCTGATTGAAGCCGGCTATATCGGTATGATACAGGCTGGACACCTCGCCGGCAAGGTCGATGCCCGTCTTTTCCGTAAAGCCATACGCCTCAAAGTATTTATAGAAGCGTTCCTTTCCCACGCGCTCAGACACCTCGATGAACACCGGATTACAGGAATTCTGAAGTCCCTGCTCGAAGTTTTCCGTGCCGTGACCGCCGTTTTTATGGCAATGGATGGTATAGCCACCCACGCTTTTGGCGCCGGTGCAATAAAATGTGTCGCTCTCGGACACCACGTTTTCCTCTAATGCCATGGCGCTGGTGATGAGCTTGAAGGTCGAGCCCGGCTCATAGATTTCCGTGATGACCTTATTTTTCCAAAGCCCCTCTAACAGCTCCTTGTAATAGGCATTCTTTTCTTCCTCGTTGCCCTCGAAGGCGTCCAGCTTCTCCTGCGACAAGGCATCAAGCGTATACGGGTCGTTCAAATTATAATCGGGCTTGGTGGACATAGCCAATATTTCGGCGGTATTGACATCCATGACGATGCCGAACACGCGGTTTTGCGCCTTATTATCCTGCAAGGCGATCTCCAAATTTTTCTCTAAGATCGACTGGACCTGCCAATCGATGGTCAAGACAACATCGGTCCCATTTTCCGCCTCGATGTAGCTTTCATACTTAAAGGGCATATCCTGTCCCTTGGCATTCTGCGCAGTGACGATCTTGCCGGAGCTACCCTTCAGATAATTGTTATAGTACGATTCAATGCCCAAAACACCGGCATTTTCCGAATTGGTAAAGCCGATGACATGGCTGGCAAGATTGCCATACGGATAAGAACGCTTAACGTCCTCCTCCATATGGATGCCCACGATCTTGTTTTCATTGATAAATGTGCGGATCTTATCGCAGGTCTCGCGTTCGACCTTCTTTTTTATGATCTGATATTTGGATTTTGTGCGCTCCATGCGCTCTAAGACAT
>CAZAWG010000208.1:0-3441 GCA_964488785.1 uncultured Oscillospiraceae bacterium
CTCATCGATCGTGCGTTCGGTCGCCTTGCCGGTGAAGAAAACGCGCTCCTTGCCAACGGCATCGACAGCAACCGCGCCAAACGCCTTTGCGATCTTTTCCGGAGAAGCGGCTGTGCGGATATAGCAGTTCACCTCGTTGTCGGCGATATCGCCCAAGAAGGAAGCTTCCACATTTTTCCAGCCGATGGTCTTGCGGCAATCGCGTATCACATCCAACACATCCGCCATGACCGCACTGGCTGTCGGCAGGCTTCCGGCACCACGACCGCAGAACAGAACGTCCTCCACCATATTGCCGACCACTAAAATGCCGTTATACACATCGTTCACGCCGAAAAGCGCATTCTCCGCAGGCACAAGATGCGGCGCGGTCAGGGCATACACCTTACCGTCTGCCTCCTTTACGGCACGTCCAAGCAGCTTGATCCTATAGCCATGCCCGGCGGCATAGGCGATATCCTCATAGGTGATCGCTGTAATACCCTCGCATTTAATCCGTTCCGGGCGCACGTGCTCGCCAAAGGCAAGCGAGGTCAAAATGCTGATCTTGCGGCAGGTGTCTAATCCCTCGATATCCGCCGAAGGGTTACGCTCGGCATAGCCTAAGGCCTGTGCTTGCGAAAGAGCGGTGGAAAAATCTGACTTTTCCTTTTCCATCTTGGTGAGTATATAGTTGCTTGTTCCGTTTAAAATACCGGAGACGGCTTCGATCCGGTTTGCCGCAAGGCACTGCCACAGCGGACGGATGATGGGAATACCGCCGCCCACACTTGCTTCAAACAGATAGCTGACACCCTTTTCACGGGCAATGGCAAGTAATTCCGCGCCATAGTTTGCCACGACCTCTTTGTTGGAGGTCACGACATTTTTCCCGGCAAGCAGAGCCTTTTTGGAGTATTCATACGCCGGATGCGAGCCGCCCATGGTTTCGATGACAAGGAACACCTCCTCATCGTTCAAGATAGTGTCAAAATCGGCGGTCACACGATCTCCCAGCGGATGCGCAGGGAAAGAACGCAGGTCTAAAATGTGCTTGATATTTAACTGTTCGCCGTCTAAGCGCTCGGCAAGATAGGAAGCATTCGTAGAAATGACCTCAGCCACGCCCGAACCGACAATGCCAAAGCCAAGAATCGCAAGATTGATCATGATAATATCCTTTCGCAAATGTTACTATTCTAAGTATAGCATAAACGGCGCACTAAATCAAGCGTTTTTCAAACATTTTTTTAAATCCACGCATATTTCTCAAATGAGCAAAAGAAAGCCTGTTTTTCGTGAGGTATTTCCATGCAAGCAAACCGTCAACACGCCAAAAAAGTCCTTCTTCCCGCCGGTATCCTGCTCGGCATCTATCTGTTTTTCCGCTTTTTATTCGTTCCAATGCTGCCCTTTATAGCTGCATTTTTCTTTGCCTATGCCGCTCAAAAGCCGATAGACGTGCTTGAGCGAAGGTATTCGTTAAAGCGTCCGGTGTGTGTGCTGATTCTTTCTCTTGCAGGCGTGGGACTTGTGTTTTTCCTCGGCTGTCAGATCGTTTCACGCATATCAAAGGAGCTGTATGCACTCCTTTCCGGGCTTGGCTCCGGCACGTTACAGCATTTTTTTGACTCATTGATCGATTCGGTGCTTTCCTTTCTGCAAGGGCTGTCACCTGCGCTTTCCGCCTATGCCGCGCCACGCTTACATTCGATGAGCGCAAACCTTGACCGCACGGCCACTGCCCTATTCGAAAGGGCGCTCCCCTTCCTTGCCGAAAATGCGTTATCCCTTGTGCGTGCCTTTCCGGGGCTGTTTTTGTCATTCGGAACGTTTGTTCTGTCGTTTTTCTACATCAGCTGTGACTATCAAACGCTCACCGAGTCTCTTCACGCACATTTATCCGAGCATCAGAATATGCTCCTGCACACGTTGAAAAAGCAGCTCGTGGGAACAGTCGTATCGGTGCTTCGGGCGTATACGCTGCTTTTTTTACTGACCTTCAGTGAGCTTGCCGTGGGTTTTCTCCTTTTGAAGCTTCCGCTTGCCCTGCTATTGGCGCTGTTTATCGCATTTGTGGACATTTTGCCGGTCTTTGGTGCCGGGACGGTACTCCTTCCGTGGAGCCTTGCCGAATTTCTGAATAAAAACACAAAAATGGGCTTGTGTTTATTGGCGCTTTATGGTATAATAACCGTAATACGGCAGACAGCCGAGCCAAAGCTTGTGTCTCATGCCGTGGGGCTGCACCCACTCATCACATTAGGAGCCATGTACGTCGGCAGTGCGCTTTTTGGGGTCAAGGGACTGGTTCTCTGCCCCATTGCAGCCGTTATTTTGAAGAATTTATATACACAAGGTGTCTTTTCCCCTCTGTATAAGAAAGGAGTGAGCGCGTGAATCTGACCACCAAGGAATTCATCTCGGAATGCGAAGGCCGGTATGAAAGGCAGATGCAGGCTCTTTTGCAGGACGTATGCCGGTCCTCTTCGCTTCGCCTGATCTTTGTTGCCGGTCCCAGCTGTTCCGGCAAGACCACCACCACCCAAAAGCTTCTTGACGGACTGTGTGAACACGGTCGAACGGCGCATATGCTCTCCATCGATGATTTCTTCTTGGAAGAGGATGCCATGCCGCGCCGTGAGGATGGCAAGCCGGATTATGAAGCCTTTGAAAGCTTCGATTTAGTGCGCTTGCGTTGTTGTATCCGCGACCTGCTCTCCGGAAAGCAAACGCATATCCCCCGGTTTGATTTTTCTGACGGCTATCGTTCGGATGCCCACACGACCCTGTCGCTCCCGACCGATGGGCTTCTCATCATCGAGGGGCTACACGCCCTGAATCCGGCGATATACGAAGGCTTGGTCGAGCGTGAGGCGGTCTATGGCATATTTCTTGAATGCACCACCGACTCCCCGTATCCCCTGCCCTGTATCCCGCGTTTTTTGCGCCGTCTGGTGCGCGACAACAAGTTTCGCCGCGCCGATGCCGTGCTGACCTTTTACCTGTGGGACAATGTATTAGAGGGCGAGAAGAAATACATTTATCCGTTTATCACAAATGCAGACACACGTATCAACACCTTTTTCGCCTATGAAGCCGGTGTTTTATGTAAGGCTGCCATACGCATTTTATCGGAGCTGCCGGAAACACATCCGTCACGCCCGACAGCGCTGTCCATCCTCCATGCTTTAGAGGCTGTCGCGCCCATCGACCATGCACTTGTACCGCCGGATTCCCTGCTACGCGAATTCATCGGACATCAATAATACTATATTAAGGAGAAAAAACAATGACCACACAGAAAACCGACCGCGAGCTCATCCGTGACTATCTTTTTGAAAAGCTTGACAAGGTGATGAAGAAGCCGTATGGAAACTACAAATATCCCTTTGTCGATCCCGGCTCTGCCTATGATGGCAACCTGTGGGATTGGGACACCTTCTGGGCGATGTATGCCAT
>CAZAWG010000209.1:0-3437 GCA_964488785.1 uncultured Oscillospiraceae bacterium
GGATATTATACCGTAAAGCATTCTTTTTGTCAAGGAAATTTGCCGTTATTTGTCAGAATTTGTAAAAATGCTGAAAATCCCTCGCTTTACGGCACTTTTTTCAGCTTTCACCGACAAGTGTATAAGCCTTTGCAAGCGGCGCAAGCGCTGCGTCAAGCACAAACGCCCGTATCTTAGACAGCATCGGGGAACCGACTGCATTCAGCGTATATTCCCTCTCGATTTGCTTTAACGGAACGAGCTTACTGTAGTTTATCCGTCCATCCGCATCGTACGCAGCCAAAAGCACATAGCCGCTCTGCGCACCCGGAGCAGCCGAAAGACGAATCGTTGCCGTCACGCTTCCGGCTTCAAAGATGTCGGCCTTTTGCCCGTTTTCATCCGTAAAGGTCAGAGAAGCAACCTCAAGCTGCGGCAGCTTTTGGATCTCTTTCAGAGTATCATAGCATTCAGAGGTATAGTGTCCCTGTTCATCGGTTGCCCGGACTGCGATATAGCCGTCATAATCCGCATCGACCGTAAGCACTGCCCCCGTCTCCTTCTGCTTTTCACCATTCAAATACCACACATAGGTAAGTCCTTCATTGCCGGAAGCCGTGAGAGTGACGGTATCCCCCGCGCCGGTCTGCACCACTGTGACGGGCGACAGCGTATTGTCGGTTCGGAAGGAAAGAATGGTCTGACCGCGGGCGATCCATTTATCGTTCACAAAATCTCTGCCGCGAAGCACCACACAATCCTCATACACCTCGACGATCAAGCCCTGTGAGCTGCTTGAGCGCTCGGTGGAATCTTCTGCCTTGGCATTTTCGCTGTTGGGGGTTTGAACCGTTGCAACGCCGCCATCATTGACAAAGGAGGGCGTGCGCTGCGCACCGTCGATGGAGCTTTTGAAATTGATATCCAAAGAATAGTGCGTATGACCGGAAACGTAAATAGCCGTTGGATGGTTTGCGAGAACCCTCTTGATGGCGGCATCCGCGCCGCTGGCAAGCAGCTGCTCGTCCCAATACCCACCGCTCACATCGGATTCCACCGGCACATGACCGAACACAAAGATCGGCTTTCCGGTGGCTTCCTTTTCATAAAGCACCTTATCGAGCCAGGATAACTGCTCTGTGCCATAATCATAATGCGGCGCTGTATTGCGCGGTATCTCAAGGAAAATATAATGATGTCCGCCAATCTCGGTATCGTAATAGCTGGCGCTTTCATCACGCCGGACGGGATTAACATATTTCTGCGAACCGGTAGTTCCGTCGGAATAGGCGATCCAATTCTTTAAGAACTGCGTCCAATAGGTGTCGCCACAGCAGATCGGATTCCACTTTTCGCTGTCGCGCACATCGTGGTTCCCCTGTACGGCATAGACCGGAACCGTAAAGCCCTTGAAATAGTCCTCGACCACCGTCCATTGGCTGGTGCCGACAATTAGCTTTGATGGGTCGGTCGATGTGCTTCCGTTGTCTGCATAGGTCCCCGACACATGATAATTCTTAAAGGATTCCCCCGAATAGGCGCCATACCATTGCGTAAGGTCGCCGTTGACCACAACAAAATCGGCAAGGTCATTGATCTGCTCTCTTGCGGCAAGCAGTCTTGCATTCGGCGCGGTTTCACTGCCCCAGCCACCGACATGGATATCCGAAATAAAGGCGGCGGTGTACAGCGGCTTGCTACGATCGGGTGCCTGCTTGCTTTTGGGAATATCGTAGGCAAGCTTAATGGTGCGTGTGCCGTTGATGATATAGGCAGTCAATGCCGTTGCACCCTGTGGAATAAGCAGATCCTTGTCAAAGGTAACGCCCTTTTCCATTTCCGCACCGGTGGCTTCCCTTAATGCCAGATAATCCGGCATATACACATAGCTTCCGTCCGACACAGTCGCCCAACGTAGCAGGACCTTGGTCGCATAGGCAGAGCTTTCGCCGCCAAAATCGATCGAAATGGTGCCATCTGCCGTTCCGGGCTTGTTGTCCTCAAAGGCGTATCGGAGCGTGAGCTTAGTCACATCCAGACCGGGAATGGCACTTTCCGGCTTGGCGATCAAACGGATCTCATCGATCTCCCAGGAGCCATCGTCAAACAACGGCTTGAGCATAAGAGAGGTGATGGTACTTCCCTGCCAATCCTTTGCCCCTGTCATATCAAAGAAATGCGTTAAAAACACGCCGTTCGAGCTTTGCTCTAATTTCACGTTCACGCGGTGCTGTTCGTCACGCGAAAAGCTTGTGCCGGCCGCCGTAACGCCGCTGTAGTACAGTACAGAATAGCCATACGCATTCAAATTCACTCCCGGATCATCCTTGAAGGCGTGCTTCATGACTAACTCAACGCCCTTGTAGAGATCCGCCGAAAAATCTGTGGTATGTATAATATAGTTATCCTTCCAAGAGTACCCACTGCTCGACGTGGTATATTTCCATGTACCGTTCGACTGACTGACGCGTCCCGCGTTTACCGCAGACGCGGCGATCGTCCAGCCCTCGGTATCGCCGGCCGTATTGAACCCCCATACAACGTTGTTTTCGCTTGACGCACCATCCTGCACCAACCGAATGCGGTCGATCTCCCAAGAGCCATCGTCAAACAAGGGCTTGAACATAAGAGATGTGATGGTGCTTCCCTGCCAGTCTTTAGCATTCGTCATATCAAAATCATGCGTCAAAAACGCGCCATTCGAGCTTTGCTCCAATTTCACGTTCACGCGGTGCTGCTCATCGCACGAATAGCTTTTGCCGGAGGCCGTTACGCCGCTGTAGTATAGAACAGCATAGCCATACGCATCCAAATTCACCTTCGGGTCGTCCTTGAAGGCGTGCTTCATGACTAACTCAACGTGCGGATATTGATCGGCACTGAAGCTCAGCTTCTTTACGATATAGTTGTCCATCCAAGAGTAGCCGCCGCTTGACGTTGTGTACTTCCAGACACCGCCCGACTGGCTGACACGTCCTGCGTTGACGGCAGCAGCTGCAATGCTCCACCCTTCAGTATCTCCATTCGTGTTGAAATTCCACTCGGTCGCACCTTGCTCCGCAAAAATCGACATTGTAAAGAACAACATCAAGCATACAAAAGA
This sequence comes from uncultured Oscillospiraceae bacterium, assembly GCA_964488785.1. GTDB lineage: Bacteria > Bacillota > Clostridia > Oscillospirales > CAG-382 > UMGS882. The sequence continues at coordinate 3,083 of CAZAWG010000209.1, forward strand.
AAGCCACCGTTTTTTCATGCAAGCATCCTCCCTCATCCATTCCGGGTCGTCAAAACGACAAATTACTTTTCAGACAAAACTATTATACGACAATTGTGCAAAACAGTCAATAAGCTGCGCAAAAAATTCGCATATGCGCATACCGTTGAACATTTCAGACAGCTTTCAGGAAGAAATCATCAAAACGCGCGCATTTCAACAATGAAAAAGCGCACGAAAAACTGTCGCTATAATTTCGAAACTATACATAAAGCTCTTGCAATATCCATTTAATTATGGTATACTTATACAAAAAAGGAGCGTGATACATTGCCACGCATTTCTCATCAAAAGTTAAAGCTGCTCTATCTGAAGG
>CAZAWG010000210.1:0-3412 GCA_964488785.1 uncultured Oscillospiraceae bacterium
TAATTACTACCTTAATTATAGCACATAGAGAAAAAGAAAACAATTGTATCAAACGCCGAAAAAGGTGCAGAGAAAATGTGCAGATTGCACAAAGTGACAATCTGCACATTGTTATATTCGTTTGCCATTTTTCCCTCTGTCCGACCGCATAAGCAGAATCACCGCCAAAAGGATCAGAAACAGAGACACGGCACCGCCGCTGAGCGCCAAAAACAGCCATCGTGCGTGTGGTGTCATGCTCTCGGTGCGAAAGGTGTTCAACATAGTTTCTTCGAGCGTTAGCATAGATACAAGTGCGGCGGCAAGCGTGATGCTACGGGAAGCCGAAAGCACTTTACTTTTTCGGCGAAGGCGTATGAACCCGACAACGGCAAGCGTCAGCGAGGTAAAGGTATACGCCGCCATGGCTATGACGGTGATCTCATGGTGAGCAACCGCACGGTTTTCCTTCAGCATATAAAAGATCATCGAGGAAAACGCAACGTTGGTGACCAAAAACGTGCGCCCACACAGGCGATAGCAATCGAGTGCTTTGCGGCTTTGTGCATCGGTTCGGCTGACCGCCGTTTCGCGCACTAAGAAAAAGCGCATAAAGGCGAGCGAAAAATAGTAGAGTGCTACCGATAGGAACCACGCCGAACGGTGATACAATCCTAAGCCAAGCTGAAAGCAGGCGTAGACCGAGTTCCACAGCACATGAAAACGCAGCGTGACCCGGTTTTTGAAATGCGGATCGGAAATCCACCGTCGAAGAAGTGGGCTTTTCTGCTTGAACACCGCCAAACGCCGTCCCAAAGCGGGAAAACGCAGACAGCACACCACGAGCGCATAAAAGGACAGCACATACGAAGCCACGCGCAAGGGGGATGCTTCTTCTAAATACAGAAACGCTCCGACAAGGGCGGCGGCACTGATCGACACAAGTGCGAAAAGTGCGCCACGAGAGGGAAAAAGCAGAGCCTTCAGGGCTTGTTTACGGGTCATAGCGGCTTCTCCCTGTACTTCATGCTTTTTCTTTTGCGCCGGTCGGGGCAAGACTTGCCGTGCGGCGTTGTGCCATGACAAGCTTATAGTAGACACCCTTTTGGGCTAACAGCTCATTGTGCGTACCGATTTCAGCCACACGTCCCTTATCCAACACGATCAAGCGATCCGCACCGGCTAAGGTGGAGAGCCTGTGTGCAATGGCAATGGTGGTGCGCCCCTCGGTCAAGCGCGAAAGTGCCTCCTGTATCTGCTTTTCGGTCTGGGTATCTAATGAAGCAGTCGCTTCATCTAAGATGATGATGCGTGGGTCGTGCAGGACGGCGCGCGCAATCGCCACGCGCTGGCGTTCGCCGCCCGAAAGGTTGTAGCCGCGTTCGCCGACGACCGTATCATAGCCATCCGGCATACGGGTGATGAAATCGTGACAATGGGCGATCTTAGCGGCGCGGACGACCTCCTCGAACGAAGCCTCCGGACGGGCATAGCGAATGTTATCAAGCACCGAACCATTGAACAGGAACGTTTCCTGAAGCACCACACCGACCTGAGAGCGAAGCGAATTCTGAGATATCTCACGCAGGTCATGTCCGTCGATGCGCACACTTCCATCGGTCGGGTCATAGAGGCGCATGACTAAGTTGATGAGGGTCGATTTTCCGGCGCCCGAATGACCGACAATGCCGATCATTTCACCGCTCTTTATAGAAAAGCTCACATCCTTGAGTACCGGATTATACGCCTTATAGCCAAAGGAAACATGGTCAAATTCGATATTCCCGGCGATATCGACCTCCAACGGTGTGACGGCATCCGGCAGATCATCCGGTTCTTCCAACAGCTCAAACACCTTTCCGGCACTGACTCCGGCTCTGGCAAGCACACGCGGCAGGCTGACTAACCACTGCACCGGTCCGTACAGCATGGAGATATAGGTGGTGAACTGCACCAGCTCACCAAGCTGCAGCTGATGTCCTAAGATCATGCTTCCGCCGAAGAACAGCGCTAAAAACTCGCCGATACTGAACAGATAGCCGATAGGCGGCTGGATGAGATACCAGGAGGTATCGACCTTGACCATAGCCTTCGCCCATGCGCCGGAAACCTCTTCATACGCCTTTGTCTCGCGCTCCTCGCAGCCATAGCTCTTGACCACGCGAATACCATGTAAAACATCATGCAACCGTTCGCTGGCGCGTACATCCTTGCGCCACACATCACCATAGCGGATATGTAGGTAATTATAAGATCTTGCCGACAGAAAGACGGCGATCGGCAGCGGCAGAACGATGACGAGTGCCAGACGTGCATTGGTGCAGAACATGATCACAATAAGCGCGACAAGCGACACGGTTTGAAGGATCATTTCCTTACCCTGCCGCGTGACAAATTCTTGAACATTAGCGGCATCGGAGGAAACACGGCTGATCAGCTCGCCCGGCGTGCGGCGCGAAGCTCCGCTCACCGAAAGAGCCTGCGTTTTGGCGAAAATATCGCGCCGGAGGTCGCGCCCATAGGCGGCGGATATTTTGTAGTTGCTGTTGTCCTGAAGCGCACGAAACACAAGGCTGAGCACACGCGCGCCGCAAATGCATAACGCGACCTTGAAAAACAATGCCATATCGCGGTTGTTCGGCACGATCAGGTCATCGATGAGGGTACGCTGGAAAATGGGGACAATGACATCGATGGCATACAGCGTGAAGGTACAGAGCAAGGACACCAAAAAGCGTGCGCGGTAGGGGCGCAAGCGAAGGATCAGCTTTAAAAATGCACCTTTTTTGGAAGCACAGAACACACAGGTACTTGCACCGTTTAATTTGGCTCCGCATTTGGGACAGGTGGCCTCCGGTGTGTCGGTATGCTCGGTCAAAATGCCGGTTTTGATATAATATTGTAGTATTTTGGCAAGCTCGGCGTATTTGAAATAATACGTTTGTGAAAAGGCACAGATGCATTCTTCGGTGCCGTCCTTTGTCGTAAGGCACAGCATGGAAGCGCCAATTAGCTCCTGCACCTCGATGCGTGAAAGAAGCTCAAAGGCATATTCCTTTGTCGGAACGTTTTCCTCATAGACCGTCAAATGGGTGCGCGTGACCGTGACGTGCCCCTTTTTGTGCCGCGCACGAGAATCAATGTCAAAGGGAAGGGAAAACACCACGGAATCGGGCTGGACCCCGGTCGGGAACGAAAGCTTTAAATTCATATTCTTTCTCCGTTACAATGGACGTGGTTCAGATGAACAGCTCAAGCTTGGAAAGGCTGGCCTTATCGAAGCTTTTTAGGTCGCTCACACGGTAGCGATTGCCGTCTGCATCGGTAACACTTAGCATATTCCCATGAATAAAGCGGAAGTTGTGCCACCAGTCGTTCACGGCGATGCGCTTGCTTCCGGCAGAGGTTTCCGTCTCTATGAACAGATAGCCCA
>CAZAWG010000211.1:0-3401 GCA_964488785.1 uncultured Oscillospiraceae bacterium
CATAGAAGCCACACTGTCCACCATCGAAGCACTTCCCAAATGGAGAGGACATCTGTATAATTGGTATGACACACAAGCCCTTTGTGTGCTTGAGCCGCGCTATGTTTCCGGCGTGGATACCGGCAATTTTCTTGCGTGTCTTATCGTAACAGCACGGGGCCTTTGCGATTATGCGCACGAAGAACCGGACCTTTTATCGCTCATTCCGCGCTTGCGTGCGCTTATACAGAATACCGACCTCTCATGCGTCTATCATCCGGCGCGAAAGCTTTTTCGTATCGGCATTTCCTTTGACCAAGCTGGTTTGCCACATCCGGAGGAAGCGTGCTACGATATGCTCATGACCGAGGCGCGTTCGCTCAGCTATATCGGTATAGCCTATCGGAAGATACCACAAGCGCATTATAAGGCTCTATCGCGGCACCTTGTAAAAAAAGGCGATCGTCTGGGATTGTCCAGCTGGTCGGGTACGGCATTTGAATACTTTATGCCGGCTCTGTTCATGCCGACCCCGCGCGGCTCACTCCTATACGAAGGACTCCGCTTTGCCTTTTGGGCGCAACGGAAAGCTGCCGTCAAGACCTCTGTCGGACCCGTCTGGGGAATATCCGAAAGCGGATATCCTGCCTTGGACACCGAAAACAACTATCAGTATAAGGCTTTTGGCGTGCCCTTGCTTGCAAGGCAGAAGCGCATGGATAAAGCGCCTGTTCTATCGCCGTATTCCTCTTTTCTCATGCTGTGTATGAATATCACGCTTCCCTTACAGAATCTTGAAAAGCTCAAAGCGCTTGGAGTATATGGCGAATACGGCTTTTATGAGGCAGTTGATCTTTCTGACCTTCCCAAAGGAGAGCCTTGCATCGTCAAAAGCTATATGGCGCATCATGTTGGCATGAGTCTGCTGGCAATAGAGAATGCGCTGTTGGAGGAGCCGGTTCATAAACGTTTTTTTGCAGAACCTGCCATGCGCTGTGCAAGAAGGCTGCTTGAGGAAAAAATACCGGTAGATGCCGTCGTACGAACAGAGGAAAGCAAGACACATCGGCAAAAAATCAGATGAACGTCACAGTATTTTTACACATCGGAGCCCCTGTATTACAAAAATATTGGTAAAATAAAACTGTAAAACACGGGCTCTCCTGTGTTCCCTCTGCTTTACGGGTACATAGTAAGGCTTTTTCCGGTTCAATCCGCATACATGCCACAAAGTAGGCAATACCAATTGTTACGCCATATGGCAAAAAATGGAAATTTTCTGCGAAATAAGCCATTTTCGCAGAAAATTCAAAAATAGTTCGACAGTATTCGCTTTTAATTTTGTGGAAACTGCACTATACTATATTAAAGTAAAGGAGAATCTTCATGCCCAAGCAATTGCCAGCTCCCATCGATGGGACCCTTCGCAAGTTTAATCTGCGTGTCCCGGAGGTCATTCGTAAATGCAGCGGCATTGTCGTTTTTGGCAAACGTATCAAATCGCTTGTTTTTTCGACCGATCTATCCATTATCAAAAATGTAAACGCTGATGCCATTATTGCCGTATATCCCTTTACGCCACAGCCTGTTATCACACAGGCTCTCTTAATGGCTGCCGATATTCCCGTGTTCTCCGGCGTTGGCGGAGGACTGACCGGTGGTCAGCGCGTGGTGAACCTTGCTATGTTTGCCGAAATGCAGGGCGCGACCGGCGTGGTCGTCAATGCACCCACCAAAAACGAGGTGCTGCGTGATGTGGCAGGTACCATCGATATTCCGGTCATTGTGACGGTCGTGCGTGAGGATGAGGATATCGCCGCGCGTGTGGAGGCAGGAGCATCCATATTAAATGTATCGGCGGCGGCGCAGACGCCAAGGATCGTTGCGAAGATCCGGGAACAGTTCCCGGATATGCCCATCATTGCGACCGGTGGACCCAATAACGAAAGCATTTTGGAAACCATTAAGGCCGGCGCGAATGCCATCACCTGGACTCCGCCGTCCAATGCAGAAATATTCAAAGAAATCATGAACGCCTACCGGGAGAACCGGGAACACCCCTAACATAAGTATTATCTAAGTCCGTACATTCGGAGGAGCACTATGAGAATCTGTTTTTTAAGCGACCTGCATTTAGGCTATAATAAAAATGCGGTACAATACGAAGCGTTTGACTATGCTTGCGAGGATATAATGCGCAAAAAGCCCGATCTTGTGGCTGTGGCCGGCGATATCACCTCGGATGGCAATATCTTTGCTGCCAAACGTTTTATCAAGAAGATCTATTCCCTGCATATTCCCCTTGTCATCGTGCCGGGAAATTCCGATTACCGCACCGCCAAAAATGTGTCGTATATGGCCGATCTTGCAACTCCGCTTGTCACAAAGTATGGGGATGTCCATGTCTTTGCTGTGCGCGATGCTGACGGTATCGTATCTGCGGAAAGCATGGAGGCGTTGCAGAAAGCCGGGGAAAACGATATCGTGGTCATGCACCATCCGGCTGAATGCCTTGAAGAACAGTCCAAAAAGGAATTTCTTGCCTGGCGCGCCGCTCATCCTAAGACACGTGTGTTTCATGGGCATTTGCATAAAAGCGGTGTGAACGGAGCTACCTATTCCTTACAGGCACTTGACCCGGATAAGGCTATCGGCGAGAATCCCGGCTTTTTGTATTATGACACCGAAACGTGCGAATGCGAAAAGCAGAGCTTTTTCTGCCCGATCCCGACCGACCTGTTGGGCTATGTCGGTATCGTTTGTCACGATGTATTTGAGGACTTGAAATATTCGATCGAAAAAGGACTAAAATGTGCAGAGCTTCCCATCGAAGCCCTGAATGCGCCACGTGAGGAGCTGTTTGAGCTTGTCAGCACATGGCGAAAAGCCGGTGGAAGCAATTTGAGCCTTCATGCACCGGATGTCACCGTCTACAGTACAGGCGTTACAGAAGCAGAGCGTTGGGATCGGTTTGTAGATTTAGCTATGTATCTGGGAGCCGACCGTGTAGTGCTTCGTATTCCGACCATTACGCTTGAGACTATGCGTAAAAACCGCGATATTCTCGGCAATGTCGTTGAATTTCTCACACGTCGCTTTGCCATGCTTCCGAATAAATGCATCATAGGCGTTGAAAATATGCATATGTCCGGCAAGGAGCGCCCCGATTCTACCCGGCGCTTCGGCTATCTTCCGGAGGAATGTGTATCCTTTATGAAGCGCCTTCAGGAAAGATGTCCGCGGCGCATCGGCTTGAACGTCGATGTAGGAAACGCGCGTAACAATCAGCCGTTCCATGAGCGGTATCAGTTAGGCACCTGGTATATCGAGACCGGACGCTATGCCGTTGGTTATCATCTGCACCAGGTGCAGACCTCTCCGACCGGCCTTGTCGATCATTTGCCCTTCACCGAAATGTATGG
>CAZAWG010000212.1:0-3375 GCA_964488785.1 uncultured Oscillospiraceae bacterium
CCCGGCTGCTTTTTGGTTCTTTTTGCAGAAACAAAAAGAACGTTCCACCACCCTTCGGACGAGCGCAGAAGCCTTTCGGCTTCGCATAAAGCGGCGAAAGCGCCGCTGAAAATGGTGCATTATGCAGATCAGTTGATAGACAGAGAGGCATCATCCGAGCCCTTTTCAATGGCGCGGATAACGACATAATAGCTGTAGCTTGCGCTGACCTCAATCAAAATGCGGTCACCGACCTTGTGCCCAAGCAGTGCCTTTCCCATGGGGGATTCGCCGCTGATACGGTTTTCTAACGCATCGGCGCGTGTTGTGGTGACCAGACGATAGGTTTCCTCCACATCGTCCTCCTCGACATATACCGTTACCGTATCAAACAGTCCCAACGTGTCCGAATCGGAATTGACCGATACAACCTCGGCGGTTTTGATCATATTCTGCAAATAGCGAATACGACGGTCATTGGCATTTTTCTCCTGCTTTGCAATGTGGTATTCGGCGTTCTCGCTTAGATCACCGAACGCCCGGGTACGCACAACCTCCTTGAGCAAATGCGGACGCCGCACCGTGATACGGTATTCGATCTCCTCTTTCATCTTTTGAATATCGATCTCTGTGAGCTGATTATGCATGAAATACCTCTCTTGTTCTGCTTTTATACATTAGCCACGCATACCGTGGTAATTCAGAGCGGTCCCAATATAGCCGACCTGCGCAAAATCCTCCGGGACAGCTCGAATGATGCTATCGATATAGCTCATCACAAAATTCGCCGTCAACGTATAGCCCATCGGATTCAAATGACCGCCCATATAGTATTGACGATGGAATTCGGCATCATACAGCGGTGCATAGCGGTACAAATCGATCACATAGGTAAACGGCAGCTTTTCCGCAAATGCATGAAGTAGCTCCGCGTGTGCCGCGTGTAACGGATGCTCCGACAGACTTTCGCGCGGCATGGTCATGAGAAACAGACGGGAGCGCGGCTGCATTTTTCGTATTTTTTGAAGGATCCTTGCATATTCGCCTGCAAAGGTCGGCTGATTATTATCCGGGTCATTCCAGTCCACATCAGAAAGACTGCCCACCGGCTGGTGTGCATTCAAAATATCGTTGACACCCAACGCCACGATATACGCCTGGCACACATTTTCCGGCTCTTCAAAGCCACAAGCCTTGCCAAAGGAGGCGTTGAATTCCTTAGCAGTCATACCGCCGCGCGAAAAATTGAAGCACCGACTGCCGCACCGCCGTGCGATGAACTGTCCCCAGGAATATTCATACATATCGTGCCAGCCTAAGGTACCATCCGGCTCCTTGGATTCGAATTCGCCGGAGGAAAGGCTGTCGCCTACCACGCCAATTGTGCGGAAAATGGCGCACATTCCACCATCCGGGACTTTGTTGTTTAAGGGATTTTCTGTAAATTGCAGCATGATCTCAACTTCCTTTATCGATTTATTTTTTTGTTCTGCATTTCAATCGTATCGCCGTTTTAAGAATCCTTATAGCACCTCTTGCAGGGGGTATAGCCGTTTGCTTCCGCTGTTTCGACCGTGACCTGCTTCGGGTCTTTCATTTTACTGCATGAGGAGTGTTTATGATATTTTGTTCCCCCATTGACCGGGACCCAAACTAAATCCTCCCCGGTTTCCGAAGCAGTCGGCACGGTAACGGTCGGCTCAGAGACTTTGGACGATGCCGGCTTTTCGGTCGTAACAGGGGCTTCCGGCAGTGGCTGTGGCTGTGGCTCCGGCTGTGGCTGTGGCTCCGGCTGTGGCTCCGGCTGTGGTGTCGGCTCAGGCTGCACTTCTTGTACCGGCTCCTGCTCGGGTATCACCGCCGGAACAGACGGCTCCGACGTTTTAGCCTTCTCCGGCGGTTCAGGTTCTCTTTTCTCCTCCAACGTTGTCGCATTCTCTGCCGTGGAAGCAGTGGCTTTATCGGCTTTGTCCGCTTTTTCTTTGGAGGATGGCGTGGCTTTTCCGGTGCTTTGGGGCTTTTCCGGTCGTTTCTCGTTTTCTGTTTTTTTGTTTTCAGGCACAGTCTGAGGCGTTTCCTTTTGGACGGCTGTATCGGAGGATGGCTCCTCTACAGCCGCTTCCGGTAAAGCAGCGCCTGTATCTGCGTTTTCGTCTGTCTGCTCGGAAGGCTCGTCGTCTAACGTATCCTCCTGCTTGGAACCCGACTCCCTCTCAAAAGCTTCCGGAGCTTCTTCCTGCTCTTCCACGGCTTGCTGTGCAGACGGAAGATAAAAGGGGTCATCCTCTGGCGCACTCTGCTGCGAAGCAGCTTTCTCAGCACGAAACAGCTCCTCGACCGTTTGTGGTTTGCTTTCTTCCAGGCAGGAAAATAAGGTCATAGAACAAAATAATGCAAGGAAAGCGGCACATATTCGTTTCATGGTTTTTGCTCCCCTTATGAATAACGTGCTTTCGGAAATTTCTCTGTGATCTCTCTGTCAAACGCTTTGTATTCTTTTGCCCCAACGGTTTCTTCCGTCACCATACGCCAGTCTCCCTTCGACAGTACGGCATAGTAGGCTTCCCCGTCAACCCCGGTAGAGGCTAACGTAACACTGCGGAAGGAAAAAGTATCGGACAATTCGAAAAAACGTTTCATCTGCTCGACTGCAACGGTAAAATCTTCAAGATCGGTAATACCGGCTGAAAGTGGGAGCAGATATTCCATTTCGGCACGAAAAGCTTCGAATGGCGTATCCGGCGAAAGCGGTGCATTCTTTTCGTCAACATATACATAGACCCCATCGCGCTCTAAGGTCGTCTGCTTTTCAAAATAGTCGGCAGCACCTTCATACAACCGTTCACGGCAGAAAGCGGCATAATCATCCCGCTTCGGCAAGCTCATATAATAGTTTTTTCCGGTTTCGGCTTCTTCAAAGGAGACTTCGGTCAGATACAGGTGTGAAAACGCATCGTAATGCGTTGTTCTCTCGACACGAACGGCCTCTCCATATTTTTCCTGTGCCGCGCGGCGTGTATGCGCTTCTGCAAGCTTTAAGGAAACCGGGTTTCCGAACACAAGCAACCACGATAGCAACGTACCCAACAGGCATACGCCTAAAACGAACGCACTCTTTGTGCGCACCGCGGCACGCCCACGTTTACAGGTTTGATAAGCACGCTTGGCAAGCAGAACGAGATAGGTCTGCACAAGGCACGACAGTCCATACAGTACCGCCTGCCCTACCGTATAGCCCATAAGGCACACAAGGCACAGCGGCATACAGCCCATGAGCGCATACAGAAGCCATCTCTCACGGCAGAAGAAGCTTGCGGCCAAAGCTAAGACCGCCGCCGTCGGCAAGGCAGAAAAAACGCCGGACGAGGGCAGCGCACATACCGCCGAAAGATAAGC
>CAZAWG010000213.1:0-3364 GCA_964488785.1 uncultured Oscillospiraceae bacterium
TAGGTGCCGAACACCGCCATGACGGCTTTGTTCTCAATGGTCATATACCGCTTATCGCTGAAGAACTGCTCGATCCAGTACGGCACATAGTAGCGGCGGAAGGCCTCGCTGCTTGCCGGTCTTGCGGCATTGGCGGCTTCCCACAAAAGCGCAAAGCGGCTCATATCGCTGTATTTGCAGTTGAAATAGCCATCATGAATGGCTTCCGACAGCACGGTGGTTTTCATGGGCGCATTGCTTTCGCTGGCATACCAGCAGTACAGCTGGAAGTCCACGCCGTTTTCCAGCATGAACTTGATCTCCCAGTCGGCGACCTCCGGCAGCCCTTCATCGTAGTAGCCGATGACCGGCTTGATCTCCGGATATGCCGAAATGCAGTCCCAGCCAATGTGAGAGCCGGTGTGCCACAGGGAACACATATTCATACCGATCACATAATCGTTCATGCCCTTCGGAATTTTGGGCTTGGGGCAATAGTCCTCGTATTCGATGAGTGGGAACAGATGTACATGGTCTGTTTTTAAGACCGCACCGTCACCGGTCAACGAAAAACGAATGCCATCGATGACATTTCCGGCAAGCTTGAAGGTTTCGAGGTTTTTGCCGTTGATGCGAAGAAGCACCTGCTTTTTCGCCGTATCAAACTCAAAACGAAGCCGATACCACATTTCATCCAGTGCATAGCGAACGGTTTTCCCGTCTACGCAGAAAAAGCCATCGGTGGTCGTCAGCTCAAAGGCGGTCTTATCGCCCGAAAGAAGCGCTACACCGGCTCCGGCCACAAGCTTTGGCATAAAGAAGAAGGCTTCAAAGGCATATTTCCCGGTACACGGCTCGACCGGGGCGCTGATTCGAGCCGTTCCACCGTTTTCAGCCGCTAATACAAGATTGGTGCCATCGGTCTGCACCGAGCAGTCCTCGGCACAGTCGGTCGTCCAGCCGGCAGGAACCGTGCCCGGAAGATACAGCGAAAAGCGTTCGCGCAGGTGGTAGTTTGCATGAATGCGCGTTTCACCCATGGTCACATCGAGGATATGACCGGCATAGGTGCCGATCTTGTAGAATTTGATGTGGCGTGCCGTCAGGGAAAGCTCCGCGCCGAATACATCATCTACAAAATAGCGCACCTTGCGCGTTTCAAAATTGAGGATCAGCTTAAAAATGTGCTTGCCGCAGGGGCGTTCTTCCTTAAATAAGAGCTTTTCCCTCTGTGCCCGACCGAGCGCATAATAGGCGCCATCCTTAGTATACAGGCACGCGGCATCGTTCTTATCGGTATCGTACAGGCGAATGAACAGCCCGTCAAACCCACTCTGAATGTTGACACTGGCCTGAACCGTGACCACGCCCGTTGCAGTCTTGCGTAATTCTCGCACCATGCCGGTAGGGGCATCGCCTGCAATGTTGCTGATGGAATAGGGCGCATAGTTCCGCTCCAATTCCTTCGCACCGCGTCCATCATACCACCAGCAGGATCCGGGAGACTCGTGCCATGTGCGACCATAATCGCCATCATCGGCTAACATATACGCTTCTAAAGGCTTTTTTTCCATAATGATCTCATCCTTTATCCTTGAATTTGTGCTTTCAGGGGAAGAATCGCTCTTCCACATGGTCATTTTAGCATAATCAGAGGTGTTTCGCAACTGATTTGGCGTTTTTTGTGCAGTTTGGATAAACGATTTGTGCATTCTGCATAAAGCAGACCGTTTTCGCACCGCGTGCCTCCCTTGCTCCAAAGCGGCTATCGCGTAGCCAGTGTTTACAAATAGTATGTAGAATTATCGGGGCGTGCGCGTTATAATAAAAAAAGCAGAGTAGAGAGCCTTGCGTAAAGTGCCGGTCGGACGGGGAGTTGTCGGTCGGACGAAAAGAAGCTTATGTGCTTGCTTGCGGTAAAGCTCTCGCATCCCACTGTAAAAGCGTTGTATAGGCCCCTTGGGGCTTGTCAGATCGTGCGGGGACTTTGCCGCACTTTTTTTATTATGCGGCTGTTCTTTGGGACAAATTCTACCTTATTTTATCGACTCCCTGAAAGGATAAGCACCATGCAGACAAAAGAACATTTTAAGACAGAGGTTTTCCGTACCCCCTTTTCTCTCGCCTTTTGGAAAAGTGCTGTGAGCGAACTAAAAAGCCCAAAGGTGTTAGTGCTTGCCGCCCTGTTCGTGGCCCTGCGCATTGCCATCAAAAGCGTTAAGATTCCGGTCTATGAGAACACAAGCATCTTTTTCACCTTTTTGGTCAATGCGTTAGGCTCATATATTTATGGACCGGTGGTCGGCTTTGTTTCGGGGGCGGTCTGTGATACGCTGACCTATCTGTTAAAGCCAAGCGGACCGTATAATCCGGCGTTCATGCTGGTGGAGGGCTTAGGCTCGTTTTTGTTCGGCGTATGCTTATACCGTTCGCGCGTGTCGGTCTTGCGGTTGTTTTTATCCAAGCTTTCGACCAATGTGATCTGCAACATTCTGTTGACGCCGATTTTTTTATCGGCTATGTACGGAAACGGAAAGACGGTGCTTGCCTATATGCTGCCCCGACTGCCGAAAAATATCATTCTTCTGCCGTTTGAGACGGTCATGCTGGTGCTGATCTTTTCCGTCCTGCTTCCGATTTTAAAGCGCACGCGCGTGATCCCCTGGCTAAAAAAGACGACCTTAACATGGATATGATGTAATATGTTAGAACCTCCTTCGACCTCTGATACAGCAAAAGCAAGCATAAAGGAACAGCTGCAAGCCAAAGGGATCACAGAATGTGCCTTTCTGGATGCGGCTTTTCTGCGTATCCTTTTGCCGGAGCGAATGCCGGAGGGCATTCGGGGCGCGGCACTGTTTCTGATCCCCTATTACACGGGTGCATATCCGGAGCGAAACGTTTCGTTATACAGCATCAGCAAGGATTATCATCTGTTTTCACGTTCGCTTGCAACAGAGGTGCTTCCGGTCTTGCAAGGTGCCTTTCCGGGAGAACAGTTTCATATGTTCTGCGACTCCTCGCCTATTGATGAAGTGAGAGCGGCGTTAGGAGCGGGCTTGGGCGTATGGGGGCAGAATCGTCTGCTCATTCATCCGGTATACGGCAGCTTTGTGTTTATTGGGAGCATTTTGACCAGTATCCCCTTTCCGGATACAGAAAAAGAGCTTCAGCGCTGTATCGGCTGTGGGCGGTGCAAGGCGGAATGTGCGTTTTTGCGTGGAGAAGCGGCTGCGTGTACCTCGGAATTGAACCAACGCAAGGTACTAACGGAAGAAGAGCTTGCGTTTATTACCTCAAGGCCCATCCGTTGGGGCTGTGACGTATGCCAGGAGGTCTGTCCGATGAATCGGGCTGTCCCCCCCACACCCATCGACTTTTTCTA
>CAZAWG010000214.1:0-3332 GCA_964488785.1 uncultured Oscillospiraceae bacterium
GTAATACATTTTTCTCCTAAAATCAAGAGGAATCGTTAAAATTTACATCCAGGTATTAAAAATAGTGCGACACTTTTAAATCAGCCCGGATGCATGAAGCAGTCCGGGCTGGTCGTTATTCCTTTCAAACGGCTTTTTCTGCTTCTTCCGGTAGCATATGCGCCATTTCGTCCATCGTGGAAGCATCCAAATGTGCTTTCAAGCGCACGAACACCGCCGCCCCCTCGGCTCGAGTCAAATACGAATGTAGCCGCAGTGTGCCGTCCTCATAGCCGGAGAAAATCCCGGCAGAAACGGCGTTTTTGATCGTATCCGTTATTTTCTCGATATCGCTTAAGTCGGAAAAACCCTCTAAAGTAAAATCATACGATGCCGGATCACATATTTTTCCCATGACCCGAATGACCTCGCCGCGCGTAATGGGAGAGGCGCCATCAACAACCGGCTCCATCGCTTCGCTCCAGTGTATAACATCCTCCAACAGCCCGGTCTGCCACAAACGCCATACCGCTTCTGCCGCCCAATCGGGAACACTCGCCGCATCCGCAAAGGCTTCCTTTTTTTCTTCCTCAGACGGCATTTCAAGTTCGCTTCCGATCTGTGTTAGGCGTGACAGCATGGTGAAAAACTCAAAGCGCGAATAGGTACGCTCCGGCAGATAATACGGCACGCCGGAAGCATCTAATTCTCCATTGACTATGCCGGCCTTTGCAAGTGCGTATATCTCCTTTACCGCCCAGTGCCCCTTCATATCGGCAAAGGGATAGGCATCGACTGTGACAGGAACATCGGCTCTTGCATTTCCGCGTACTGCGCTTATTGTGATGGTTTTCCCATCGGACAAGGGCGTAAACAGGCCATCGACCATTTGTCCCAGCGTTTCAGAGGACTCACCGGCTTCATCCGAAAAAAGCCATGTGAAGCTGTTAAGGCTCGAGGCAACGTGCAGACCGCGATAGGAAGCGGCGGCACTCACGTTTATCGTTTCAAAGGGAGCGATATGTGTTTTATCGGTCGTTAGTGTGATGGAATCCGGCGCATCTAACGACACAACGGTCGCGGCAACATTCTCGGTTTTGCCTCCATCCAACGAGGCAAAGACCTCGATCGCGCCCTCTGCCCCGTTCGGCGATAAAGCTGTATTTTCAACAGTCGATATGTCGTTTTTAGTATATAAGGATACTTCTTCCTCAGATACGGCGGCATAGCCGTTTTCATCTGCTAATACAAGCTCTCCCAAGGAGATAAGTGTATCCGACAAGGTCAAATAATAATCGCCATAGGCATAAGCCCCGGCAGGAATGCCTGTTTTAGCAAGGGTATTGGTAAATACAATGCCGTTGGATACACGGCGTTCGGTCCCTCCCGAGGGAGAGCTAACGGTCGAAGCATGATCATTACCAGGCAGTGAGGCGTTGACCACCGTTGAACCGCCGCCATCCAGATTGGCGGCATATACACAGCCAAGCGAACGCATACGCTCGCCCAGATCGTAAAGCGTAAGTCCTGCGCTGTAGTTTTTTTGTCGTCCATCTACAGCATACAGGACGATCGAACCATCGGCGCGAATGCCTACAGCACTGCGCGGCTGAGCGCTCATATAGTGGCTGAAGGATCGATCCTCCACCACTTCGGAATCCCGGACAATGACCGTTCCGGTCCCAATCGCATTTTTGACGGTATCAAACACCGGATTTCCCGTAATATCAAGTGTAAAGGTATCCCCCTCGCGCATGGTCATGAGCGTATACCCATAGGAAGAATTGGCCGCACAAAGAAGATAGCGATCTGCCGGAATGCTTTCGTTTTGAGCCGCCGTATTCACAGAAAGCACAACAAGCTTTTCACTCTGTCCGATATGTGGGTGCAGAGGCTCTGTGCGATAATAGGCATCTCCCAGCTTTTGGAGCCCAAAATAGCCGGCGGCAGATTCCAGCAGATTCGAACGCAGGACAGCCATCATTTCCGGCTGTATTGTCTCCTCGCCCTCCTTTTGAAGTGAAAGGTAGGCGTTTAATGTTTCATAGAGGCTTAAATCGTCAAGCAGCTCGTTTTCCAGCTCCTCTTCCAGATGGAATAGCAGCTCTTCGGCTGTCAGACGCTCGGAATACGGACATAGCGCAACGGTCGTGTTGGCGACTGAAATGTGCGTTTTATCCGAATAACGTGCATTGTACAGATACAGACCATATTCGGAAAACTCCTTGTTTAAGTGGAGAATATTGTATTCCGTGCCGGTTTCCGTGGAAGTCAACAGCAGTTTGATAAGCGGCTTATCGATGAAAAAGTGTCCATCCTCATCCTCGGCAAGGCAAAAGCTGTCGCGGTCGGTGGTATACAGCTCGCCCGCCTTTATGTAAGCCGATTCCGGAACGCCGGTCGAAAGATTGAAAAAGTCGGCATTGATACCGGCTACATAGTTTTCCTCCGGCAGCTCCTCAGCGACAAGACTACGGACGGTGGCGGTGTGATACAGGCTGTTCCCGTTAACAAAGGAAAGCTTTGTATCGCTTCCGGGCTGATACGTCAGGGAAAACTCGCGCTGAGCGCCGTAGGTCGGGTGGTACACAAGCTCTCTTGTATAGGTCAAGCCCTCCGAAAGCTCATAGGAGGTCTGATACAGCGTTTCAGCGCGTGTTGAATAGGCTTCGTTTTCAGATGCGCATACAGGGGAAGCCAAAAAGAGCATTGAAAGTAATAAGGCGGTGAGCTTTTTCATAGGAGTCCTCTCTTTTTAATATAAATATCTGCAATGTTTCGTGAATTCATAAATTCATTCTTGATATATTATAACATCTGTGCTATAATAAATAAAGTATCATCCGGGAAATATTTTTACAAAAATCATTCCAAAACATTTGAACGACTAACGCATGGGAGGTGACAGTCATGTGTTCTCTGGAAGCCCTTCGCGAATATCCCTGCCTGTGGGAACACCTTTGCACCACCGAAAAGCCGGTCGTTCTGTATGGCATGGGAGACGGTGCGGATAAAATACTGAATGTTTGTGAACAGAAAGGCATTCCGGTGCAAGGCGTTTTTGCAAGCGATGAATTTGTTCGTGGACAAAGCTTTCGCGGCTTCACGGTCAAAACCTATGCGGATACCAAAAAAGAATATCCTGAACCGATCATTTTGGTTTCCTTTGCTTCACGTCTTGACAATGTGATGGAAAAAATATATAATCTATCTGTATCAGACGAATTGTATGCACCGGATGTTCCCGTTTTTGGGGATGGTCTGTTCGATTTGGATTTTTTCCAAGCACATTTCGATGATTTTTCGAGGGTCTATTCGATGCTCTTCGATGAGATCTCGAAAAAAGCCTATTA
>CAZAWG010000215.1:0-3286 GCA_964488785.1 uncultured Oscillospiraceae bacterium
GACTCGAACCCTCGGCACGCGGTTTTGGAGACCGCTGCTCTACCAACTGAGCTATTCCCCTGTGGCTTGCGTACCGGTCGCTTGGATTTATGTCCTCTGCAACACTGCTTGATTAGTATATCATACAAGTTCGATTTTGTCAAGCCTTTTTTCGATTTTTTTTGAAAAAAACGCGTTCTTTTTTTCGACAATCAGACAAGCCCTATTTCCCCTCATTTTGTGCAAATAAAGCTTGGGAATGTCCCCGAATGACCTCCACTCGCCCGGTGCGAAAAGAACATCTTCTCCCCTGTCGCTTCGTCCCGGAAGCAGCCGGTACACATACCACTCATTTCGATGTTTTCCTCCGGAACACCGCTATGCACAAGCAAAAGACGGTTGATACCGGCTAAATCCACATGGTGTTTCCCCCCCATCGAGCAAGACGGAAATAACGGCAAATAGCGATCGATCTCGCCGCCCTCTCCTCTGGTACTGAGAAGCCGGGAAAACGCGCCTACAACCTCATTTCCGACCTCGTAGCAGCACACACCGATACACGGTCCGACCGTCGCAAGAACATCCTCCGGTTTTCCTTCGGCTAACCTTTCTGCCGCAGCTGCCACAATGCCTGCCGCACTTCCGCGCCATCCGGCATGAACAGCACATACAGCCCCTGTACGGCGATTTGCCAGCAAGATCGGCACACAGTCAGCCGTCTTGACACATACAGCGCTAACGCGAC
This sequence comes from uncultured Oscillospiraceae bacterium, assembly GCA_964488785.1. Taxonomy (GTDB): domain Bacteria; phylum Bacillota; class Clostridia; order Oscillospirales; family CAG-382; genus UMGS882. The sequence goes on from CAZAWG010000215.1 coordinate 725, forward strand.
CGTTGTCCGGCTTCAACAGCAATCCGTCTCCCTCCGGCATTGCTGCGCATGAAGCACATATTCCACGCCCACCATCTGTTTCCGTGACCGGCACGACCACGCCAGAATGCACCTGCTTTGCGGCACAGGCATTTTCCGGAGCAACGCCTAATACTGCCAATGCACGCCTGTAATTTTCTTCAACGCGGGTCGGGCTGTCCGTATAGCCGTTTGCATCCTTTCGTGCTGTACTCACGTTGAGCGAGGCAAAATCACCATACGACACGCCACCCATGCGCGAGCAGAACATATGCCGGAAGCCTGCTTTGGAGAGAAGCTGTGAGGTATAATAAACAAGGCCATGCATTTCATTTCGAATCAACATTTTTTCTACCCCTTTTCATTGTTTTACAAAAAGCTGAGAAAACGATTCTCACGCTTTCCCAGCTTTTTTCTTTACTCTTTTACCCTTTGTCATTTGCTTCTTCCGGTCGCCGTTTCTTGATGACCTTCATACGGGAGAATTCCTCGCGTTCCTTCTCTTCAAGAGCTTCGGAGATGAACTTAATCCGCTCGGTCAGTGTCGGGATCTGCACGTTTGCTAACGCATTCGCACGTTTTTGGGTTTTACTCACCGCATCCGCAAGACGGCAGACATCCGTCTCCACCGAGGCCAGCTTTACCGCAAGCATCTTTGCCTTATTAAAGCGCAAATACGCTTCATCTAAATACGCATTGGTACAGTCAAAGCCAAAAAACGGATATTCGCCCAGAGGTTCATGCTCAATGTCCGGCAATTCCACTCCCATCACACTATGTGATGAAAGCGACAGCCCGTTGTCCTCCGGTACACTCATGGCAAAGGTTCCACAACGCCCTAAGGTCATTTCTGCGTGGCGGAGACTGTCATACGCTTCGCGAAACGCTTTCTCTGTATCCGCACGCACGGTCTTTGCGTCCTCGGCAAGCGCAAGCAGCTCCTTGATGAGAATGTTCTTTTTTCGATCCATCAGCTCATAGCCTAATTTTGCCAGCTTCAAGGACTTCTGCGCCGCCATTAAATGGCTTTTTGTCGGTACGATCCCTGCCATATGGGTTCCTTCCTTCTTTGTTTATGCGTTCTTATCTACCTCGATGAGAGATAATAAATAGGCGATCACGGCACCCACAGCAAGTGCCACAAGGTTGGCGATACAGCCGGTCACACTCACCGTAAAGCTATCAAACGGAATGATCACGATCGTTGCCGCAAGCACAATGCCGGCTACCGCATGAAATGCTGCCGAATAGTGCGTCTCAAACAAATGATCTACAAGCTTCGAGCACACGATAAGTACCACGATGACCGATGCAAAGCCGGGAAGCATCACCGAAAAATCCAAATGTCCGATCCCTTCCACAAACGGCTCATACAGCCCAAGCGGCATGAGAAGCGTGGAAAAGCTCATGCCCGGCACGATGATACTGAGCGCCATGCATACGCCGCAAAACACATACCACAGCGTATTCGGCACCAGCGAAGTCCTAAACATATGTACTCCGATCAAAATGGCAAAGGTCACAAGCACTGCAAGCCCCCAAGAGAGCCACGAGCGCCCATTTCGTCCCTTGACACCGGCTTCCTTTAGAAGCGACGGATACATCCCGGCGATAAGACCGATAAACAGGCAGGTGGATACCGCTTCATATTCTGTCAAAAAGAATGCCAGTACACGCGCTACCACAACGAAGCCGACCGCCACGCCCAAAAACACCGGCAACACCATCGAAGCATATTTTTTAAAGCTTCGACGCGGATGGGACAAGAATTCGATGATCGGCTTGTATAGCCCAAACATCACACACAAAACGCCGCCGGAAATGCCCGGAAGCACCGCTCCCAAGCCGACCAATGCGCCAACTAATACGCGAGTCAAAAAGGTCTTTATCATCGCTTATTCTCCTTGCACAGACGAACCATGGTAGTATTTGTCCAACAGCTTGCCGTTCACACGATCCAACATACGGCGCGGAAGCATGGATAACAGCTCCCAACCCAAGTCCAGGGTCTGCTCCAACGTCCGGTTCTCGTTCGCGCCCTGCTTTACAAAGCGTTCCTCAAAGGCTTCGCCGAATTTCATGAGCAGCTTATCGTCGGCCGACAGCTCCTCCTCACCAATGACCGAAGCCAGCGAACGTGCTTCTCCCACCGCCGAATAGCTCGACATGAGCTGATTGGCTAACGGCATATGATCCTCTCTCGTGTCGCCTGCTCCAATACAGTCCTTCATCAAACGCGACAGGCTGGGAAGCACGCCGATCGGCGGATAAATGCCCTTTGCATCCAGCTCACGATCCAAAACGATCTGCCCCTCGGTGATGTAACCGGTCAGGTCCGGGATCGGATGGGTGATGTCATCGTTGGGCATGGTTAAGATCGGGATCTGCGTGACCGAGCCTTTTTTTCCGGCAAGCATTCCGGCACGCTCATACAGCGAAGCAAAATCGGAATACAGATAGCCCGGAAAGCCCTTACGTCCGGGGATATCGCCCTTGGAGGAGCTGAATTCACGCAGTGCTTCGGCATACGCCGTCATGTCGGTC
>CAZAWG010000216.1:0-3272 GCA_964488785.1 uncultured Oscillospiraceae bacterium
GGTATATGCCGTATGCAAGAAGTGCCAAGATCGTTTTGGAAAACTTGGATGAGGTGGCACACGATATTCATGTGGAGGTCACCACAGCACCGTTAAAACGGGATATCCGGGAGTATGCGCGCTTCCATACTAAATGGAGCATGAACCGCTTTATGCCGGAGCGCGAGGATCGAGGCTCGGACTACACAGTCTTAAAGGTCAAGGGCGCGGGACGCTTCTTAGGCTTTAATCTGCACCTGTATATGCTCACCGGCGGCTATTGGTGGGGCGAGGGCGATGAGAAGTTTTTCGTTGACGGCGAAAAATTCCCCTCTACCTTTGGTACCGGCAGCGAGGACTATTTCGGCTATGCGTGGGGCTCCGGCGCGTATTTTACCCATGCGTTCCATGCGCAAAACTGGATAAACGGCATTTTTGCCGAAGACAGCAATATCAACAACGTCCGCTTCCAGTTGGGCGATAATGTGCCGTTCCAGACGGAATTTGAAGCCTGCATCGAAAAATTCTTTGACAATGACAACGACCGCTATGCCGCCACAGCCTTCTTCTACCTGAGTGCCGATGGCGAGGATCCTTATACCCCGGTGAAATACGCCGAGGGTGAGGAGGCTGATTACCGCTATAGCTTCTTAGAGCCTCTTGCCGCCGAATATGGAACACTTCTCTACCGCAACGATTTCGAACGGTATCAGAATGCCGCCAACGACCAGAATACCTGGGGCAATGCGACCTATGCGCACCATGAATTAAGCGAAACACGCTTGAGTGCCGAGGATTCGACCGTTGCGTTTGTCGTTGACCCATTAGACGAGAAGAACCACGCCCTGCGTATCACGCAGTCCGGCTCTCCCTATACCCGTGCGACTTTGTACTTTGGCGAAAGCTTTGCGACCGGGCTTTCCAAATATGGCGAATATACGCTGCTTGGCGATGTGTATTTGCCGCAGGATATCGGAAACGCGAAGATCGGTCCGATGGCGTTCGTGTATTCAGACAAGTCCGGTCATCACGGTGCGAACAAATCGACCGTTTGGGCGGATACGGCCGACGGCACCTGGCAGAGAGGGAATGTATTCCGGTTTTCCATCCTGAATACACAGGACTTAGACTTAGGCACCGCCGAAAACTTCAATTGGGGCGCAGACGGCGATAATCTGCGGTACATCTACTTTGCAAACATGGACACGCCGACCGCCGGCAAGAACTTCTATATCGATAATCTGCGCCTGTACTATACCCCCACCGTCCGCGTTGGGTATGATTTAGGCGGCCTGGAAAGCCGGTTCCCCGGATTGAAGCTGTACGGCTATCCCAAGGCCGGAGAGCCGCTCATGGATCTGACCGAAGCTGCCGCTAAGGCCGGCTATGATTTCAAGGGCTGGTCAAAGACACCGGACGGCAAGACGTTGCTTACCGATTATACCATCTCGCAGGACGATATTCTGGCACAGGACATCACCGTGTACGCCGTTATGGAACGAAACGCCGCACTTTCCTATTCGATCGTCTGGGATAAAAATGTTCTTTCGGGTATCAATGGCGTAGCGACCCTTACCGCCTCCGAGCCGACCGACTGGACGGTGGACACGGGTGCTACCGATGCGGTCATTTCCAAAGCCGAGAGCACGTTGACAATCACTGCGACCGGCTGTGCCGGCGAAGTAAAGGTCACGGGCGTAAGCAAGGCGGATAAGACGCTGTCGCAGACCGTCACCGTTCGCCTGATCGGTGGAACCAAATGGAAGCCCGGTGTGGATGTCGTGAGCGGCACGGCCAAGCCCTTCACCTTTGATGGCTTGACCAAGGAACAGATCGCATACGGATACGCCAACAACTGGGCGGCTGCCTATGGGCTTTTGAACGATCCGTTAAATGCCAACAACAAGGTCATGGGACTTCTCCCGGAGGTGGGCTATAAAAGCTGGGTCACGCTCCATTGGGCACATGAGCTGACTACTCCCATCGAGATCGAACGTCCCATCCAGGTCACCTATGACTATTATGGAAAAACGACCGATAACTGGGTATCCGTTGGCGAGAGCGTGGGCAACGCAGAAACCGATATTTATGTCAACCTCGGCGGTTCGTTAAATCAGGGCGTTTCAAGCTGGCAGCACTATTCCGATACCCCGGTGTTAAGCGATAAGCTCAAAGAAGCGCACAAAAACGGCATTACCATGATGGCGTTTGAGAATGGCGGCGAGGTGGACGGCACGAACGAATACTTTATTGATAATGTCTCCTTAATTCCGTATTATCGCTTTGAGTTCCGCACCTTTGAGGATGAATTGGTGGATGTGCAGTATGCGCTCCCGGCAAACGGCGTGTATGCGCCCGGAAGGGACTATCTGAATTCTATCGGTGCAAGCGGCTTCTATCTGAAAAAGGACGGCGAAATGCTTACCCAGGTGACTTTAGAGAACCGGGACCTCGTGTTATATGTAAAGAATACCCCTGCGGACTATGGAGAGGCTTCTATCCGGGCAGACAGCCTTGCAGCGCTTCGCTTCCGCGCAGGCCTTGAGAATGTGCAGAAAAACGGTGCGACGGAATACGGCTTTTTAGTTGCACGGCAAAGCGTTTTAGACAGATTGGATAAGGACTTGACCTTTGAGCTTGAAAAGGATGGCGCGGAGTCGGTGTATGCCTATGGCGCAGCGTATAAGAAGGACGGCAGTATCGACAAGGTCTATAGCTACGATGCCGAAACCGGCGAAACCGTCTTTGCCTGTGCTGTCGTTGGCATTCCGCACACGTTCTACGATGAAAAGCTTGCTCTGCGCCCGTATATCCGGTACGATCTTGAGGGCAAGGAGCTGACCTTCTATGGTGAAGCGGCGGTTCATTCTATGCGCGAGGCAGCCAAAGCTGTTCGTGCTTCCGGCAGCACCTATTACACGGAGCATAAGGATGAGATCGATGCCATCATCGGTGAAGAATAGGCCGTAAATGGCATATGTGCAAAAAAGAGGGACTGTAGCCAAGCTGCTACAGTCCCTCCTGTAATTTATCACGATTCGGTTAGAGCTTCTGCAAAAGCTCTTTCAGCGCCTTGTGTGCAAACGCAAATTTACGCGGAGCGCCATCTGCAAAGGAGGTCACCAATTCGTCTGAAAGCGCCTCGTCCGGAAGTGTGTAGGCGGTCAAATGCGGCTCAAGGCTCACAAAGCCTTCATAGCCGTTTTTGTCAAGGTCGGACAAAATTTCCTTCAAGTGCCCATCCCCGTAGCCTGCCGGAACCACACCACCGCCGTTTTTGCAATCCTTGATAT
>CAZAWG010000217.1:0-3266 GCA_964488785.1 uncultured Oscillospiraceae bacterium
GGCATATGTAGAGCGGATACTGGAAACCGAATAAGGCGATCTGCGTTTTGCAAAAAACGAGAGAGGGACTGTAACAAATTTGCTACAGTCCCTCTTTTTCTATGTCTTTTATGCTGCCGTATCGGTTTCTTCGGTCGGCTCCTTTATGACGGGCATCGGCAGGGTCGTGTACCCCTCCCAGCCAGCCAAATGCCGTGCCAGGATCATATTATCCTTCACATTGACCCTTCCGTCGCCATCATGATCTGCCGCCGGCAGTACGATCTCCGTGTTTTCCCAGCCGGCAAGATACCGTGCCAGAAGCATATTATCCTTTACATTTATAACACCATCTTCGTTCACATCTCCATAGGTATACGGGGATGTGACCACCTTAGTGAGTGTCTTTGTCTCGTCACAGTGCAAAAGCATATACAGCTTGCCTTTTTCGGCATTGTAGCTTTTGGTGATATCCACCTCAAAGCCCTTTCCTGCTTCTAACGCCTGAAGCGCGCTCACCGTGCTTTCCGGACGTCCGGAATACAGGCTTTGCGCCGTAAAGGTATAGGTGCCATCCGTTTTTGACAAATTTCCGATATGAACAAAGGCAGAGCCGTTTCGAACATCGATCGGAGAAATAAAGCAGGTGCCTCCGTTCTGCGCGGCAAGCGTACATAACAGCTTTTGCGCATCGATCAGCCCATAGCCGTAATGGTCGTTACGCTCCTCTGTCTCACCAAGCGCGGAACGCTCTGAGGTATCCTTTATCAATTGCATGAATTCGGCGGCCGACAGCTCCGGGTCAATGGCTTTGGCAAGAGCGGCTACTCCGGCCACATACGGCGAGGAGAAGGAGGTTCCACTGCTCGTCGCATAGGTACTGCCGGTTTTCAAAATACGCACCGAGGTTCCGGGGGCTGCGACCGTGACCTGATCGTTATACTGCGAGGAGCTTGCGTACACATAGCCATCTGCTGTTTTAGAAACATTTGCCACGCTGACCACATTATCGTAGCTGGCCGGATAGGAGTACTCTGAGCTACCGCTGTTTCCGGCGGCCGCCACCACGATCACATTTCGTTCAATCGCCGCATCGATAGCTTCGCGCACAGCAAGACTGGCTTCATCCGTAGCCGTCTTATAGCCAAGACTTAAATTGATCACATCGACATCATAGGTGAAAACCGCGTCAAACACAGCGGCGGCAATTTTACTGTTGGAAAAGGTTTTGGCACCGGCGACACGCAAAGGAACGAGCTTAGCGCGGTGCGCCACGCCCACAAGTCCTTCGCCATTGACGGCGGCGGCAATCACACCGGCGACTCCCGTCCCATGCCCGGCGGAATCGGTAAGCTCGGTCGGATCGACCTTTCCATCCGTACCGGCTACATAGTTTTGTCCGGGAAGCAGATTTTCCTTTAAATCGGGATGATCCACATCCACACCCGAATCGATGACAGCCACCTTGACATCGTTTCCGTATATTCCAAGCTCCCAGACCGCACGCACACCGGTGAGCGTATGTGCCCATTGCACGGAAAACTCCGGCTCGGCATTATAATCGTAGTCATATAGCTCGGCATAATAATCCGGCTCACTGTAGCTCACAAGTCCAAGCTCTTCGAATAAGGCGACCCATTCGGCACTGTCGGTCTTGTACATGGCACGCTTCTCAAAGATCGGCGTGCAGTCATCCGGCTCTTCGTCCTCGCTGTACAGCATGGGACTGGCTTCCATCAAAGCAAGTGCCTGCGCCGCGCTGTTCTCATCCTTGAAACGAACGATATAGCCGTCAAACGCCTCTTCGGCTCCAACGGTCAGACAGAGCATAAGCACGGACAGCACCGCAAGCAAAAGAAAACGCAAACGGGAAGAACGATAAAATACAGAAGAATGCATCCTATATACCTCTACAATTCAAAAAACAGTCAGTCAATCGCATAAGCCCTCAACCTATTCGCTGCCGCCGTTTTAATGATTTGACACCAATCATTGTCATGATTGGGCTTCACCATGATTTGCCGCTACACAGCCTGCCTTGAATTGCCCAAGAAATGCACAAAGTGCAATTCATGAGCCATACGGCTCAATTCATGAAGCCGCAGACTTCAATTCTTGCCGCCAGGCAATTCATTGATTTCAAGCTTTGCTTGAAATTATTATACCATATTTTTTGGATTTTGCAAGACTATTTCGCGAGATTTCAATCATTTTGCTTTTGCAAACGGATAGCGCGAGTATTGCAGTGGCGCTTCGCCACATTATGTCACGCCTTGTCGAAAAGGTCAACCGTTGCGCCCATACAGCTTGATAAGAAAATCCGCTTCAACCGTCAAAGCCCCCAAATGCGCCGAATGTGCGCGTATGTCCGCCGTGCTTCGCCAATAGTAGGGGGTCATGGCAAACAGATCAGCACTTTCTTCCTCCGACAAGTGCATATCGTAACGCACACGCGCTTCCTCAAGAAGCGAAAAACCCTCATAATCCGGAATTTTTTCTTCGTTTTCCGTGGCTGTTTCGTATAGCTGTTCCTTTAATCCATATAAATGCCGCTTTCCGGAACACGCTACCACCAAAAAACCGCCCTTGCGCAAAGCTCTGCGATTTTCCGCATCCGCGACCGGCGCAAAAACCGATATCACCGCCGAAGCACTTTCCGTAGCAAACGGAAGCGCAAAGATACCGGCTACCGCAAAATGGCACCGATCGGCCTCCGGCTTGCTCTTTTCGGCTTTTGCCGCCAGCTTGATGGCACTTTTGGCAAGATCAACCCCATACACAGCCGCATCCGGAAGGCGCTTTTTGAGTGCCCGGCTGTAGTAGCCCTCTCCACAGCCGGCATCAATGATGAGATCGTTTTCCTTTCCCACGTCCTGTGCGGCCAGAAGCGAACCGATTCTGTCAGCAAGCGGCGCATAAAAGCCCTTTTCCAGAAAACGCCGTCTGGCCTTGCAGGAATCCGGCGCATCCCCGGATAAGGCGCTCTTTTGCGGCGGAGCAAGGTTGACATACCCTTCGCCGGAAAGATCGAAGGTGTGCCCCAGAGCGCAGCGAAAGCTTTTTCCATCGAGCTGTAAAGCCCCGGCACAGACCGGGCAAATGAAATGTGTATCCATAGATTTATCCCTTTATGCTTTGCCTTTCTTCATCTTACCCTGTGTTTTTCCCCGGAGGCTTCACCGGAGATTGCGCAGAATGGTGGTCTTGCCGCGCCAGGCATAGGCACGTGCGCGAAATTTGCTTTTTGTCATGCTCAAAAGCCGCTCCTTCGTCAAGACCGGTATTGG
>CAZAWG010000218.1:0-3237 GCA_964488785.1 uncultured Oscillospiraceae bacterium
AATATAGAGAAGCTCGAAAAGCCACACCTTGCCTCTGACTGGCGGCTGTTGTATCGCCCGACACAGTTTGGCATTTATGTCAACGACCATTCCCTCATCAAAGCAAACGATGGAAAATGGTATCTGTTCGGCATTACCGGTATGACGGACGAGGGACGTCCCCAAATGGAACGCTATTTTACCTATGGCTGCACGGACAGTCTGTTTGAAACGCCCATGACCGAGCTTGGCAAGGTGATCGATGAAGGAATGTGTGCCTGGGCACCGGCTGTCATCGAACACAAGGGACTGTATTATATGTATTACGGTCCCAATACCACCCGTATGGCGGTCACTCATGACCCGTCACATTGGATGGGTCATCCGATCCAGCTAAACGGCGTGCCGCTCATGGCGGTACACCGTGACCATATGGTGATCCCGTATGAGAACGGCTGGCTAATGTATGCAAGCGGCGTGAAGGATGGCTATGGCTGTGTGTCGCTTCTGTATTCGGACGATCTTATCCGTTGGGACTTCCGAAGCTATGCGCTCACTTCCTCCGGCGATGCACCGCTGACACCGCCGTGGGGCGCCTTTGAGTCACCGTTCGTGCTAAAGCATAACGACCTCTATTATATGTTCGTGACCTATACCGATTCCGGGCTTGAGACGTATCACAATACACTTGTGTTCTGCTCAGAGGACCCCTGCTTCTTCGGCGATTATACCGCAAGCAAGCATAAAGAAATGGTGGTCGCGGAGCTGCCGGTCCACGCCGGTGAGGTGGTCTGCGAAAACGGACAGTATTATATCACCACTTGCGGCTGGAATGGCTATCATGTGCCGTGCGAGGGCGGCGTCGCCATTGCAAAGCTGAATTTTGAAGCGTAAAACGAATACGGTATCCGGGACTCATGCGATCGTGAGCCCCGGATTTTTTTATGAGCAAAGCTTGTTAAGCTCTTGCAAATAGCTAATATATTAATGCAATTTGCACATTTCTTCTATATTTTCGCACGTTTTTTGCTCAATAATGTAAAAACAGCCCGTTGCACACAAGGAATATTGACAATTACCCCTCTTACTGGTAAACTGTACTTGATATACGCTGCAAATGCTCCGTCAAATGTAGTGTAAGTGTATTAAAATATGAAAAGGAGCGATTTTCCATGTTCAGCCATTTGACAAGAAAACAGGACATCCGCACATTTTCCATTTCCCCCGAAAACTTTACCGGTGCGCCGGGTGCCGGGGGCAGGGCTACCACCGGCACCGGCGCAGAGGCAGCACGGGAGTTAGGCGTGGGCTGGAAGCTCAGCCCCAGTGTGTCCATTGCTCCCGGAAAAAGCTTTGTTTTAGCCGATGTCAAGGGCCAGGGAGCCATCAAGCACATCTGGATTACCGACAACGCCAAGGCCGGACGTCTGCTCATCCTTCGTATCTGGTTCGATGACAGCCCACGTCCCTTGGTGGAAGCACCGTTATCGGATTTCTTTGCCAATGCCGATTACCGCGAATTCCGGCAGTTAAGCAGTCTTGCCATGTGCTACAATCCCAACCGGGGCATGAACTGCTATTTCGAAATGCCGTATTTCCGCTCCTTCCGCATGGAAATTGAAAATCGCGGTGCAGAGGAAGCCTTTGTGTATTATCAGATCGACTGCGAGGAAAAAGCGCTTTCGCCGGATTCCTTATATTTTCACGCCCAATTCCGCCGCACGAACCCTCTGCCGTATGCCGAGCCCTACACCATTTTGGACAATGTGCGCGGAAACGGCTGCTATGTGGGAACCTATCTGCATTGGGGCGTGAAGTCCAATGGCTGGTGGGGCGAAGGAGAGATCAAATTCTATTTGGATGGCGACAGCGAATACCCCAGTATTTGCGGAACCGGCACGGAGGATTATTTCTGCGGTGCGTATTGCTTTGACGTCGGCACACGCTTTGTGGAATATTCCACACCCTACAGCGGCATGAGCAAGGTGAGCGAAACCGATGCCTCCTATCGTTCGCAGCGCTATTTCGATCTGTACCGCTGGCATATCGTAGACCCCATCTATTTCAAAAAGGATCTTCGTGTCACCATTCAGGCACTCGGCTGGCGCAGCGGTGGGCGGTATCTGCCGCTTCAGGATGATATTTCTTCGGTGGCGTATTGGTATTCCGATTCGCGCGAGGATATGTATCCTGCTTTTCCGGATGCCAATGCCGTAGAGATCATCTAAAACAGAATAAAGGAGAAATGCATATGAAACGGCTCACAGCACTCTTTCTTGTCCTTGCTATGCTATGCTCTGCGTTTCCGGTCTTTGCTGTTGCGTATACCGGACAGGGCGGCAAAAACGTCACCTACAGCTATGGCGATATCGTGAACATGATAACGGACATGGAAAGCCTTGCACTTCTTCCGCCGGCAGGTGAGACCGGCGCGGCGGCAACCTCCTATGACCGCGCTTCCAAATACGATGCTTCTACCGACACCTATATCGACTGGGCGGACTATGAGATCAGCAATTACAACGGGTCGCGCCCCTATACCAGCAATGCTGATGGCTGGGGCTACATCAAAAGCGTGGACGATGAACGCGGCAAGGGAATATTGGTTGCCGATATAAAGGGAACCGGCGCGATTTTCCGCAGCTGGTTCGCTACGGTCGGCGAGGGAAACATTGAGATTTACATCGATGGAGCAGACCAACCGACGATCTGTATGCCATTAGAGGACTTTGTGGATTCCTCCAAGGAAACCTCTCCCTATTATGGATTAAATAATTTAGTCTATACCATAGCCGAGGGAAAAAACAACTATACGCCCATCACCTTTAATGAAAGCTGTAAGATCATTCTGCGTGAGGGCTGGGGCGATTACTATCAGTTCTCCTATCGCCTGTTTGCCGAAGGCGTTTCGGTCGAACCCATCGGTGCAAGCTATACCGCCGAACAGAAAGAGGCGTTGATGGCGTGCAATGCCATATTGGGCGCGTGCGGAACAGCACCGCACACCTACGAAGGCGAACAAACGACCAAGGTCGATCATGCTGTCCCGGTCGGAGAGCGCGTCACACTGTTCGAGACGACCGGCGAGGGCGCCATCACACGCTTCAAGGTGAAATTCAATAAGGCGCTCGGCAACCGTATCGAGATCGCCATGCAGAAATTAGAGCTGTCCATGTATTGGGACGGCGAGGAAAGCCCCTCCGTCTGGGCACCTCTTGGCGACTTCTTCGCCACGCCCGGCGGCAAGTCCTATCGCTC
>CAZAWG010000219.1:0-3226 GCA_964488785.1 uncultured Oscillospiraceae bacterium
CGATTTTTCGATGAGCCATGAGGCGCTTAAAACCGAAAAGAGCGAGGAGCTTTCCGCACTGTTGAACCGCAACGGCATTCCGCATACCGTGTTGAACGCCAAGTTCCATGAAAAGGAAGCAGAGATCGTTGCACAGGCCGGTAAATTCGGCGCGGTCACCATCTCCACCAACATGGCCGGTCGTGGTACCGATATCACGTTAGGCGGTAACGCAGAATTTCTAGCAAAAAATGAAATGAGAAAGCGCGGCTATGAGCCGGAGCAGATCAACAACGCCACCAGCTATTTCGAAACGGACGATCAAGAGGTCTTAGAGCTTCGTCGGCTGTACAACGAAATTTTAGAGCATTTCGAAGAGGAGATCAAGCCGGAAACGGCGAAGGTCGTGGAAGCCGGCGGCTTATACATTTTAGGTACGGAACGCCACGAGAGCCGCCGTATCGATAACCAGCTGCGTGGTCGTGCCGGCCGTCAGGGCGACCCGGGTGCTTCGCGCTTCTTCTTGTCGTTGGAGGACGATCTGCTTCGTCTGTTCGGTAGCGAACGCATTCAAAGCACCGTCGCAAAGCTGGGCTTGGATGAGGACACCCCCATCGATTCGGGGCTTCTCTCCAACACCATCCAGAACGCCCAGAAGAACTTAGAGGGGCGAAACTTTGCTATCCGTAAGAACGTGCTTATGTACGACGACGTTATGAACACCCAGCGTGCGCTCATCTACAAGCAGCGCCGCGAGGTACTGGACGGCGAGGACGTACACGAAAAGATCGTTGGTATGATCGAGGGCTATGTCACGGATGCCTGTGCCAACTATCTGAACGGCGAAACACCCGAGGAATGGAACCTTGATTCGCTTCGTGCCTACTTCCTTGGCATTTTGACCACGCCGGAGGACTTTATGTATACCACCGATGAGCTCAATAAGATCGATGCCAGCGACATCGAAAAAGAGCTTCTCGACCGCGCTCACGCAAAGTATGCCGAAAAGGAAGAGCTGTTCCCGCCGGAAGCCCTTCGTCAGATCGAGCGTCTGGTGCTTCTTCGCAACGTGGACAATCATTGGGTCAACCACATCGACGCCATGGAGGATTTGGAGGATGGTATCGGTCTGCAGGCCTATGCGCAGAAGGATCCGGTCAACGAATATCGCAGAGGCGCTGCGGATATGTTCGACGAAATGATCTCCTCGGTGCGTGAGCAGACCGCCAAAATGCTGTTGATGGTGGTTCCGACCACACAAATTCAAACGCCCACCGCACCGCGTGAGACAAGTGCCGGCTTAAAGGGGAACGGTCCTGCACCGGTTCGCGCTTCGGATAACATCCGTTCCAGCGTATACGGAAACAGCGCCAAGCCCGAAGCACGCAAGGAGCCGGTTCGCAAGACAGCCGCCGAAAAGGTCGGTCGTAACGATCCCTGCCCCTGCGGAAGCGGCAAGAAATATAAGAAATGCTGCGGTGCTTCCTTGCCGGATGTCGAGGGAGACAACGAATAAGCGATGGGCTTTGGAATTATTTTCATCGGTTATATAACACTTCTGTTTTTTAAGATACTGCCGCCGGCGATGCTCGTCGGCGCGTATCTTATGCGCCGGGGGCTGGCTCGGCTTTCGGTTTATGGGAAGCATTTCCGCATAGGCTGTCGGCTGTGCGAAGCGTTGATGGTCTATTTTGCGCTGTACACGGCGCTGTGGGCCGGAACGCTTGCCGGTGTGACGCGTGTGATGTCGGGTGCGTGGTTCTTGCTTGCGGACAGCGTGATCTATTATGCTCTTTTGCTTGCTTTCCACGTCGCTCTGTATGCCGCGTTAGAGGGGATCGCTCGCGAATGCGGCTACGAAAAGGGCATCAAAAAGGTCTATTTCTCCCGTGTGCTCATGGCAATGGTCTATGTTTTTTCCGTGTTCACGTTGATCCTCTCCGGATTTGGTGTGGCAGGCTATTTCCGCTTTGCCGCATTCATCTGCCAATTGGTGTGGTATGTGTATACCATCGTGCTGTTGTATGGCTTCTATATGCGTGTCGCAACGCAGGAGATCATTGACGAGGAAGAAAAGAAGATCGCCGAGCTGGACGCCCAGATCATCGCACGGCGCACCGGAAAAAAGAGCGGAAAATAAAGAAAAGAGGTCTGCGTATGGAGCGAAGAATCGATACTTCCATTCGAAAGGTATATGTACGCGCCCTTGACACCTACGAACAGAGCGCCGTTGAGAAGGTTCTCTTTCCACTATTAGATGGAATGCTTGCCGATAATGGCATTGAAAAGACGGCACTTGCCGGCAAAACGGTCGTACTCAAGCCAAATCTTGTCGCCAAGCGTGAGCCGGATGCCGGGATCACCACCCATCCGGCTTTTATCGAAGCCTGCGGCCGCTATTTTGTGACGCTCGGTGCCACAACCGTTATTGCCGACAGTCCTGGCGGTATTTATAATCTGCCTGCCATGGAAGGGATATATACCGAAACCGGCATGAGAAGCGCAGCCTCATCCTGCGGCGCACAGCTCAATAAGGATATGACCGCTCAGGACGTGCGCCGGGAGGACTTGTCCGTTCACAGCTTTCATTTGCTCACTCCGCTTGTCGAAGCCGATCTGATCGTGAATCTGTGTCGGCTGAAAACCCATGCGCTTTGTGAGATCTCAGCAGCGGTCAAGAACTTATTCGGCTCCATACCGGGACTTATGAAGGCGGAACAGCACGCACGTTTTCCCAAACGGCTGGATTTTGCGGATATGCTGTGCGACCTGTGTCTCATCAATGCACCGCAAATAAACATCACCGACGGCGTATGCGGCATGGAGGGCAATGGCCCGACCGGTGGCACGCTCAAAAAGGTGGGCGTGGTGCTTGCTTCGGCGAATCCCTTTGCTTCCGATCTGGCGGCGGCCTATATCATGGGCTATGCGCCGGAGGAGGTCGGAACGGTCGTTTGTGCGCAAAAGCGTTCGCTTTGTCCCCGGACGACGGAGGAGCTGGACATCGATGGCGAGGCTCTCGACCGCTTTCGCAGTCGTTTTCGCCGCCCGGATTCCAATGCCGGAGGATTGCTCAAGCAGCTTCCCACTATCTTTGGCGGCGGACTTCAGCATCTGCTTGAGCCGCGACCGACAGTGAACAAGAAGCGTTGTATCGGCTGTGGTGCGTGTATGCGCGTTTGCCCCATGCACACCATCGAGGTCAAGGATAAAAAAGCGGCCATTCATGCCGAGTCCTGCATCAAGT
>CAZAWG010000220.1:0-3208 GCA_964488785.1 uncultured Oscillospiraceae bacterium
CCATATCATCGATCTGGGTCCGGAGGGCGGCGACGGCGGCGGAACGGTGGTGGTGACCGGCACACCGGAGCAGGTCGCTGAATGCGATAGCTCATATACCGGACAATACTTGAAAAAAATGCTGTCCGGCGCGTTTTATACCGATCCTGTGACCGTTGAACCCAAAAAGACGGTACGGAAGAAAAAAGCCAAAGAATAGAGCAAATAATAACAATTCCCGAAAGCGGCAAGAACTGCGGCTTTCGGGAATTGTTGTATGCAGGGGATAGAACCTTGGCACTCAAAGGGAGGTATATTCACACCGCCGGATGATATGATTCTGATACTCCGGATCCAGCTCGTTGAAATAGCCGCTCCAGCCCCAAACGCGCACCACCAGATTGGGATATTTCTCCGGATGCTTTTGCGCATCTAACAGGGTTTCCCGGTTGATGGAGTTGATCTGGAGCTGATGTCCGCCCATGCGGATAAACTGCTCCACAAGCAGAGCGACCTTGTGGATACCGATATCGTTTCGGAACACTGTATCATGGATTTCGATGGTCAATGGACCGCCATTTATAATGTTGGTCATATCGTATTTGGTAAAAGAGGCGATCACGGACAGCAGCCCATCCGGCTTAACATCCAGACTGGGCGAAAAGCTGGAGGCGAACGGTTCGCCGGCTTTTCTGCCGTCCGCCGTGGCAGGACATTCCTTCGCACTGAGAATGTATTCCATAGCACTGCCTGTGCCGGCGCGCCATAGGCCGCCAAAGCCGTTCGGCTTACGGTTCATATGCGTGGCAAAGGCATCCATGAGCCGGGCGGCGATAGTATCCACATACGCATCGTTGTTTCCCATTTTGGGACAGTCTCTTAGCGCGTTGCGAAGCTCCGTATAGCCCTCAAAATTAGCCTTCAGAGCCTGCAAAAGCGTTTGCACGGATAGTGCTTTTTCGTCGTATACCAGCTTTTTGATAGCCGCTAACGCATCGGCCGCATTGGAAATGCCTGCTCCGTGACAGCCGAAATTCATGTATTTGCCGCCATGCTTGCTTGCATCGGTCAAAGAGTCGATACATCCATCCACAAACACCGATAAAAGCGGCATGGGCTGTATTTTCTTTTCGGCACAAGAGCGAATGTGCGCTTCACACGCCACTTCGATCTCCTTTTCCACACACGCCATCAGCTTTTCAAACGAGTCACATTGCAAAAGGCGCTCCGAAACGGTCTTTGCAACCACACGCGGAAAGCTCAAGGTCGAGATGTTCGGAATATCCATGGCGCAGTTTGGAACGATATATTCCCAGCACGCCGCGACTGTGTAGTTATAGGCGTCCTCCGGCGCATAGCCAAGCTTGATCAGCCCCGGGACCACCACATCATCGTTGCAGTATTGCGGAAACCCAAGTCCCTTTTTGGTAAGCAGCGTTGCCCGCTCATAGCGCTCGGAGGGCGTATTTTTTCCCACGCGCAGATTGATCTTCGGGTCGATGAGTGACAGCTCTAACGATGCCTGCAAAAGGATATCGCTCAAGGCATTGTACATATCCTTCCCATCCCGATCAAAGCCGCCAAGCACCATGCTCTGCCCGTTGTCCCCCTTTTGTACACCGTGATATAAGTCGGTATCGTAGTTGATGGAAATAAAGAATTCTTCGGTCAATTCCAAAATTTCTTCTTCGGTCACACCCTTTTTCCGGCTGCTTTCGTAAAAGGGAAGCATATACTGGTCAAACCGTCCAAGCGTCATATGCGGCAAGCCGGAAAGGCGCAGACAGAAGAGGCAGAATTTCATGAAAACCAGGGCTTCATAATAGTCGGTCGCGCCTTTATGCGGAATGCGTTCCAACGCCCGGTAAAGCCGGGGATTTTTATCCCTCGCCGCTTCCCTGTATTTCTCGGCGATCACAAGACAGGAAGCAAGCATATCCAGCATCAGCTCTCCATAGGCCTTTTTAGCTTCATCCATCGTTTTGTCCATTGCGCTTCGAATGTCGGAAATGGTTTTATCCAGACCGTCTGTGAAGATCCTTCCATAGTTTGGCGTATTGTTTCCCCATGAATAGCAGAAGCGCGTCTCTGTGGAACGGTTGAAGCCGATGGAATCGTTTTCGAACAGAATGGGCGTTTCCAGCTCGACTGCGTTTCGAAAGACTGCGGCTCGCTTATACTCGTTTTCAATATCTGCCTCTGTGACCGTTCGTCCGGGGCTTCTTCCTTCACGGTAAGCGCGCTTTTCCAAAAAGGCACGCATAGCCTGTATTCTTTCTGTCATAGCCCGGTCCTCCTATAATATTTTTATCTGAATATTGTATTTTTCAAACAGATCGCTTCGATATTTTACAGGTATTGTTTCATCAAACCCGGGTACATACTTCCGCATAAGCATGGCGTATTTTCCCCCTGCCATTTTGTTGTAGGGCAAAAGCTCCGCATAAGAAATATGATTTTTGACGAGTATCTCGGCAATACCGCTTATGTTCTCCTCTGTGTCGGTCACTCCCGGAATAAGGGGAATGCGCAGAACAAAGGCTTTGCCGCTGTGCGCAAGACTCTTCAAATTGCGTTGAATGCATTCGTTGGATACACCTGTATACCGCTTGTGAAGTGTAGGGTCGGCAAGCTTCAGATCATACAGAAAATAGTCCGCCTTTTTTAAGATACGCAAAAAGGTTTCTTCCGGACAATAGCCACTTGTTTGTATTGCCGTGTGAAGACGCCCCTTCAGTAGCTCCATGCATTCCATCACAAATTCACTTTGTGCAAGCGGCTCTCCCCCCGAAAAGGTGATACCGCCATCCTTTAAGAGCCGTTCGTTTTTCAAGACCCGGGCTACAAGGTCAGCACTGCTTATGACCTCGCCGCACGTTCTTAGCAAATGCATAGGACATTTTTGTATGCTTTCCTCAGTAAAACGAAGCCCCTCTCCGGCCCGTACCGCCGCACGGATACACGCCTTGCAGTCGATGCAGCCATTGGGACTGCGCACAATGCAGATCTCTCGCTCCTGTCCCTCCGGATTGTGACACCACGTGCAGCGGAGCGGACAGCCCTTCAAAAAGACACTTGTACGGATCCCCGGCCCATCATAGACCGAAAACTCTTCGATGGAAAAAATCGTTCCGTCCATTGGAGCTTCCTCCTTAAAGAATACCTTATCCACCTTTAGTATATAAAAAAACACTTGACAAAGCAAGAAAAAAATTGTATTATTATAGAC
>CAZAWG010000221.1:0-3207 GCA_964488785.1 uncultured Oscillospiraceae bacterium
ATTGTATACTGTAGTAAAACACGCTCGGTCGCACCGGCTCTTGCGAAAGGAGGGATCGTATGCCCGACACGAGCGACTGGCTTTCGCTCGAAAAAGCCTGTAACGAATGCACACTTTGCCCCTTACATAAGACCAAGACCAACACGGTTTTCGGCTGTGGAGATCGCAAGGCAACCGTCTGCTTTGTCGGGGAAGCCCCCGGCGAGAGCGAGGACAAGCAGGGCGTTCCCTTTGTGGGGGCATCCGGGCAGCTGCTCGACCGCTATTTTGACGCAGTTGACCTGCCGCGCGAAAGCGTGTATATCTGCAACATTCTAAAATGCCGTCCGCCACATAACCGCGATCCCCTCCCGGAGGAAGAGGATGTATGCATCAATCATCTGCGTGCCCAGCTCCGGCTCATCCGTCCGCATTTTTTGGTGTGCTTAGGGAGAGTGGCCGCGTGTCGTATCCTGCGCCCCGATTTCCGTATCACCGTCGAGCATGGGATATGGCACAAAAAGGGTGAATACGAGATCTGCGCGGTATATCATCCCTCCGCACTTTTGCGCGATGCCTCCAAACGCGAGGATATGCTAAAGGATATGTGGGATATCGCCAAAAAAGTAAAAACCTACGAAGCAACACACGACTGCAAAAATATATGACAAAGGAAAGACTGCCATGTTTGATTGGAAATTAGCCCTTGCACCGAACGAAATGTGCAAAAACGAGCATCCTGCCACCATAGAAGCCTTAGAAGCACTGCATTATACGACCATTCCCGCCACCGTTCCGGGAAACCTTGAGCTTGACCTCATGCGCGAAAAGCTCTTGCCCGATTTATATTATTCGACCAACACCTTAGAAGCCGAAAAGCTTGAAAACCGCCATGTCTGGTACTATACCCATTTTCATATGGAGCAGCCGGAGGGAGTCTTGCGCTTTGAGGGCATTGACACGGTGTCCGATATTTATTTAAACGGAAAGTTAGTTCTCCAAACAGACAATATGTTTCTGCCCTATGAGATCGATCATGGCTTTTTGGAGGGCGAAAACGAGGTCATCGTTCACATAAAGCCGGCGTGCATCGAGGCGCGAAGCTATCGCACGCAGATCTCGGCACAGTCTCTTGCGTACAACTTTCCCTCCTTACATTTGCGCAAAGCCGCCTATATGTTCGGCTGGGATATCATGCCACGCATTGTATCAGCCGGACTTTGGAAGGATGTTGTGCTGCTTCCCCCAAAAAAGAAGGACCGTATCGAAGAGATCTATTTTGTTACCGACGGGGTGAACGTGAATGAGCATTACGGATGGCTCCATTTTCACTATCGTCTGACCTTGGACGGCGATTTTGCGCGGGATTACATCTTGCGCGTACACGGCGAATGCAAGGACAGCCGGTTTGACTTCGAAGCCGTTCCGTGGCACACCGATGGGAACCATTTCTTCAACATTGATAATTGCTATGCCTGGTCGCCGCGCCCCCAGGGAGAGCCGAATCTGTATCAGGTGACGATCGAATTGTATCGCGGCGATACACTGTGCGATGTGCAGACCACGCAGCTTGGTGTACGCACGGTCAAGCTTCTCATGACCGAATGCGCCGGGGACGATGGCGAATTCTGCTTTGAGATCAACGGAAAAAAGACCTTTTTGTTAGGCACGAACCATGTGCCACTCGATGCATTTCCATCACGTGCCGCCGGTCGCGCCGAAAAGATGTTAGAAATGCTGTCCGATATCGGCTGTAATGCTGTACGGATGTGGGGCGGCGGCATTTATGAGGACGATGCCTTTTACGAATACTGCGACCGCCACGGCATTTTAGTCTGGCAGGATTTTGCCATGGGCTGTGCTATTTATCCGCAGGATAAGGACTTTGCCGCACGACTTGAAAAAGAGGTCGTATATCAGATCAAGCGTCTGCGCGGACACGCCTGCATTGCGCTATGGGCCGGCGACAACGAGGGCGACCAGTTCTATGTGGGCTGGCTGCGGCAAGATCCCAATCGGAATGTGGTGACCCGTGAGGTGCTTGCGCGTACTGCCTGGGCGAATGACTATGCCCGTCCGTATCTGCCCAGCTCCCCCTATATCGGTCCTGTCGCCTTTTCCACCGGAAAGCCGACCAGCGAGGATCATCTCTGGGGACCGCGCGACTATTTCAAGGGCGATTTTTACAGCAACGCGCGCAGTCATTTTGCAAGTGAGACAGGCTATCACGGCTTTCCGTCCGTCACAAGCCTCAAACGCTTCTTAAAGGAACCGGAAACCATCTTCAAGCCGGATGGCACACCGACCGATGAATATCTTGTCCATGCCGCCATGATGGAGCTTGACCCCAAAGGGCCGTATGCCTATCGCATTCGTTTGGCGTATACGCAGGTAGAAACACTGTTTGGAAAGGCCGCTCCGGAGCTTGCAGATTTTGTCAAGCAGAGCCAGATCTCACAAGCTGAAGCCAAAAAATATTTCATCGAACGCTTTCGTATCGGCAAATGGCGTCGAACCGGCATTTTATGGTGGAATTTAGTGGATGGCTGGCCGCAGGTGTCGGATGCGGTGGTAGACTGGTATCACACCAAAAAATTAGCGTATCATTTCATCAAGCGTTCGCAGGCGCCGGTGTGCCTTATGTTTGACGAGCCGGATGAAAACGGTATGCTTCGGTTGGTGGCGGTCAACGATCTGGAAGCCGAGCAGTCGCTGTCCTACACCGTAAAGGACGCACTATCGGGGCAGACGCTGCTTTCCGGGCAGACGGTCGTTTCGGCTGATTCCTCCGAAACGGTGGCGTTTCTCAAAGCAATGCCGGAATTGCATTTTCTGCTCATCGAGTGGACAGGCGATAAAACCGGCAAGAATCACTACACGACAAGCACGAAGAATATTGATTATGCAACCTATTTGAGGGCTTTAGAGGCGTGTGGGATGGATGAGTTTGAGGGGATGTAAGCAATAAAAGACGTAAGGATCGATCTTCAGAGATTGGATGTCCGATCTTTTTTCTGAAATTTACACATCCGACACCAATTCTCGGCTTCGAAGTGATAAAATGGATAAACAAAAGTATAGGAGGCTTATTTATGAAAAACAGGATATTTCTTTTGCTTGCAACGCTCCTTTTTGGGGCGCTGCTTATGTGCAGCGTTCAGGCAGAGGTCGCACCGGATTTTAACTGGGGGCTGTCGGAGGATGGAACGCTGACCATC
Source organism: uncultured Oscillospiraceae bacterium (assembly GCA_964488785.1). Taxonomy (GTDB): domain Bacteria; phylum Bacillota; class Clostridia; order Oscillospirales; family CAG-382; genus UMGS882. The sequence goes on from CAZAWG010000221.1 coordinate 3,198, forward strand.
AGCGGACATG
>CAZAWG010000222.1:0-3174 GCA_964488785.1 uncultured Oscillospiraceae bacterium
GCGTATCAAAGCCAAGGGGGCAACCGTGGTCATCTACGAACCAACACTTGCGGATGGCGAAACCTTCTTCGGCAGCAGAGTGGTGAACAAGCTTGCAGAGTTTAAGAAAATGTGCAATGCGATCATCGCCAATCGCTACGATACCTGCCTTGACGACGTAGCCGAAAAAGTGTATACCAGAGACCTTTATTTCAGAGATTAGATAAAAAGAGGAAAAAAGCATGACCGCATACGAAGCTTTTGAGCATATTTATAAAAAAGCACCGCAGCATACAGCTTTTACACCCTATCGTGTCTGCCCGATCGGTGCGCATTCCGACCATCAGCTCGGTAAGATCACCGGCTTTGCTATCAATAAGGGCATCCATATGGCGTATGGACCCAAAGAAAACGGAGTTGTCGAGATACAGTCGCTTCAGTTTGAGAAACGTGCCCAATGGCACGTTGAGGCAACGCCGAAAATAAAACAAAACGACTGGGCGGATCATCTGCGCGGTGCAACCATCGCCTTGAGTTTGCGCTATCCGCTGCATCGCGGCCTTTGCGCTGTTTTGGAGGGAGAGCTGCCCATCGGCGGACTATCTTCATCGGCGGCTGTGATCATCACCTATTTGTTGGCTCTGTGTAAAATGAATGATATTGAGCTTAGCGCAGACGAGCTGATCACCATCTCGAAGGAAGCGGAAAATAAATATGTAGGCGTTTCCTGCGGAAAGCTGGACCAGTCGTGTGAGGTGTATTGTAAAAAGGATCATCTGCTGTATATGGACTTAAAGGATGATTCCTATGAGCTGATCCCCGGTGCTTCTCAAATGAAGCCCTATGTGTTTGCTATCTTTTTCAGCGGATTGGAGCGAAGCCTTGTCGGCTCTGCCTTCAATATGCGCGTGGACGAATGCCGGAGCGCGGCGTATGCTCTCAAAGCGTATGCCGGTATGGAGTACGGAAAATTTGAGGAAACCAATCTGCGCGATATTCCGGTCGAAGTGTTCCATCAGTATAAGGACAGGCTCCCGGATAACTGGAGAAAACGCGCACAACACTGGTATACCGAGTTTGACCGCGTACAAAGGGGCGCCGAGGCCTGGCGAAGAGGCGATATCGAAGCCTATGGAAGGCTGTCCTTCGAAAGCGGCTATAGCTCCATCCATAATTGGGAAACCGGCTCGCCGGAATTGGTAAAGCTGTATGAGATCATGCGCAGTACAGAGGGAATCTATGGCGGTCGATTTTCCGGCGCAGGCTTTAAGGGCTGCTGCCTTGCCATCATCGACCCGACCTATGAGGAAAGCATCGTGCAGACGGTGACACGGGAATATTTAAAAGCATTCCCACATTTAGAAGGAAAATATTCTGCACATATCTGCGAAAGCGCGGACGGAGTGAAGCTATGAAGTGTTTGATTTTGGCGGCAGGCTATGCTACAAGACTGTATCCCCTGACCGAGAACTTCCCTAAGCCCCTGTTGACGGTCGGCGAAAAGACCATCCTTGACTGGTTGATCGAGGATATCGACACAGCCGGTGCGGTGGATGAATATATCGTGATCTCCAACCATAAATATGCACACCATTTTGAAGCATGGGCAAAGTCGAAAAAGCAGAAAATAACCGTTGTCGATGATGGGACCGATACCAACGAAACGCGCCTGGGCGCAGTCAGAGATATTCAGTTTGCCATCGAACAGCGGAACCTCCGGGAAGATATGCTTGTCATTGCCGGCGATAACGTTTTAGATTTCAGCTTGACCGGATTTATCGAATATGCGCGCCAAAAGAATACCTCCTGTATTCTGCGCTACTATGAGCCGGATGACAAAAAGCTGTTAAAATGCGGCGTGGTCACAGTCGATGAAAACGACCGCATCGTAAAAATGACCGAAAAGTCACCGGAACCGGCGACACATTGGTGCTGCCCACCGTTCTATTATTATACGAAGGACGATGCAGCGCTCGTTCAAAAAGGGATCGCGTGCGGCTGTGGGACGGATGCTCCGGGTAGCTATATTGCCTGGCTGTGTACCCAAACAACGGTCCATGCCATGCAAATGCCCGGAAAACGGTATGATATCGGCAATTTGGATAGCTATGAAAAGGTGAAAGCCGCATATCGGGGCATTATACAATAAGCGAATGAAGGAGAACTTCACGATGGATCCAAGAACGAGTCTCTTGCTTTTTGCGTTGCTTCGCTCTGCTATAGGCGAAACAACGCTGACCGAGGAAGAACGGAGGCTGTATGCACCGGAACAGCTCCGGGAAATGCTAAAAGTGACGGCTAAACACGATGTGGTGCATCTGCTGGTCATGGGATTGAAGAAAAACGGGCTTTTGTCGGCACAGGACGATGCGGAAAAGTTTATCTTCAAAGCGGTTTATCGCTTTGAGCGGCTTCAGTATGAATACACGACCCTTTGCGAGGCGCTTGAAAAAGCAAAAATTCCGTTTTTGCCGTTAAAAGGAGCAGTGTTACGTGCCTATTACCCGGAAGCGTGGATGCGGACAAGCTGCGATATAGATATCTTGGTCCACCGTGAACACCTGGAACACGCCATTTCCTATTTGCAGAAGCATTATAAATATGTGGAAAAGGAGCGTGCTACACACGATGTTTCACTGTTTAGCCCGATGGGTATCCATGTCGAGCTTCACTTCGATCTGGTGGAGGAGGGACGCGCTAACAATGCCATCGAGGTGTTACGCACCGTGTGGGACAATGTAAACCTGTGTGAAAACAGCGAATACCGCTATGAAATGACGGATGCCTTCTTCTATTTTTATCATATCGCCCATATGGCGAAGCACTTCGAAAACGGAGGCTGCGGCATACGCCCGTTTATCGATCTGTGGCTTCTACAGAAAAACGCCGGAGAGAAAACACAGGAGAGGGAAGAGTTGCTGAAAAAGGGCGACCTGCTTCGTTTTGCAAAAAGCGCACAGAGCTTGAGCAAACTGTGGTTCTCACAAGGCGCGCCGGACGAAACGCTGCTTCAAATGCAAAGCTTTGTCCTGCGCGGCGGCAGCTTTGGAACGACCGATAACCGCGTGGCGGCACAGCAAAAGGATAACGGACGCATGGGCTACCTGATGAGCCGCGTGTTTGTGCCCTATGAGCGATTAGTGCGCTATTATCCGGTCTTGAAAAAGCATAGGTGGCTCATGCCGGTCATGCAGG
>CAZAWG010000223.1:0-3146 GCA_964488785.1 uncultured Oscillospiraceae bacterium
ACTACTATGAGTGGAGCCGCTTCACCAATGTGCTTCGCATCGTGACCAAGAAGAACCATGAGATCATCTTCAATATGGGCAGCGATATCGCCATCGTGGATGGCAAGGAGACCAAGCTTGCCGAAAAGGTCGAGCTGCGCGATGGTCTGCCGGTACTCCCGTACTACTTCTTATTAAAGCTTGAGGGCGTAATCTACAAGAAGGAGGACAAGGTCCTCAATGTGACCACCATGGATGCCAAGTATCAGGAGGTACTTGAAAACCGTGTGGCATACCAGTATGAATTCGAGATCCCTGGTGACTTAGAGGGCTTTTCTCCGAGCTTCGCAACGGCTGTTGTCAAGAATGGCTTCTTAGCCGGCGATTCTGTGGCAAGACCGAATCAGTCCCCGGTATATGACCCGATGCTCAGTCTCTCGAAGCTGGAGATCAACACGCTTCTGTGCAACAAGATCGTTGTCGGTATGAAGCATAAGCTGGCAGAGGGCGTAGAGAAGACCTCTCTCGAAATCTTCTTCGCAACTACCGCCGAGCCTGGTTTGGATCAGGCAAAGAGCGCCAATATTGCTCTTCAGGGCACTTCCTCGGATGAAGTGGTCGAATATGTTCTCGACTTCTCCGAAAATCCCAAGTGGACCGGTATCGTGACCAATATCCGTCTTGACCCGATGGGCTGCGGTGGTCACTTCGAGATCGACTATATACGCTTTGTCATGGACGAAACGACGGCTAAGGAAAACGAAGCCAAGCTTGAAGAACAGAAGAAGAAGGAAGAAGAAAGAGACGCTCTGGGGCTTCTCATCTACAATGGTGACGCTGAGGACGATACCCTTCCGAACATCTTCTATGGCGAAAAGGGCAATGCTGCGGTTTCCATCGAAAACGATAAGGAAAAGGGCAATGTCTGGAAGATAACGCCGGATGAGGGCAAGGTCTGGACCTATATCCGCCAGAACGTCAAGTATGTTCCGGGCACCAAGTACAAGGTTTCTCTGGATGTCAAGCTTCTTGGCGAAGGCGGTACCGAGACACAGATCTACTTCAACGCACGCTTTATGGATGCCGAGGGAAAGATCGATCACAATGGCTACAGCAATCTGCAGCTTTCCGTTTCGGACGGTTGGAAGCACTGGGAATTCGAATTTGATATCCCGGAAAGCTCCTCCTTCCGCGGCAACGATCAGTTCACCTTCTACACCAATCCGGTAGGCGATGTGGGCGTTGGCTATCTGCTTGACAACATCACGGTCGAAAAGATTGGCTAAGCCAAAAAGGCAAAATAAATATGGTTTGGGAGCCGTCCGAAAGGGCGGCTCCTTATTTTGCGTATGCGTTTTGGAGAGGCGACTTTACAAATTGTGTAGTCTTTGCTTGATGGCTGCATAAATAACGAACGGACACCGTATGAAATACGATGTCCGTTCGCTGTTTTTTGTTTTAAACAATGGCTCTGGCTTGTGTGTGACCAGAAGTGTAATCTTGCGTTCACTGCGTTCAATAGGGCCTTTTGTCAGCGATCCATGTAAAGTCGGATGCTGTCGCCGGTCAAGCGAAGAGCCTGTTCTTCGGTTGTGAGCTTTTCAAGCGTTCCTTCAATATAAACACGGTATGCATGATCATTATGCGTAAAGTCGATGTTCTGTCCGTCCAATGTATAGTCGGTAAAGGTTCCGAAGCGCAACGTCAGCTCTGAGCCCGTGATCTGAATGCCGTTTTCCTCTAAGCGCACAAGGACTGCTTTTCCGTTTTCATCGAATGCCCGAACGACCAAGGTCGAATCCTCGCGTGTCACGCTGTCAAAGCGGAATTTCCCGCAGAAATCGAGCCCGGCATCGTGGGAAGCCTTTTCCTTGCTCCAGCACCGTTCATCTACCACGGGGAGGTTGTCATAGGTTGCTTCCCAGTGCAGACACGGCGCGTCCAGATAGCGTTCGCGGTAAGTATCGTCAAATTTCTGAATATCGCGGAAATACAGGAAATCATCGTCAAAGAACACGTTGGCACGATAGTTTTTGCTTGTATACCAGAATGAGCGGTAGGCATTTCCTACGGCATCATCGGTAGCACACAGGGCGCTTGGCGGTGTTTCCGTATAGGACTGGGCAAAACGCTCTCCGGCTTCACACAGCTTTACGACCTCGATCTGCCCTTTGTCGGCGTATTCCTTGACGAGTTCTATCTGCATGGGCAGTCCTTTGCAAATGCCGTCCCAGCCGAAGCTGTTTTCCTGACCGATCTGGGTAAAGGAAAGCCCCAGGTCCTCGTTGTCAAAGTAGGTCTTAAAGAACCAGCGCATATGCGTTTCGCTCTGTCCAAACGACCAGAACGGCTCCATGGTGGCACAGCCTGCACCCTTAATGGAGTAGCGTGCTTCGTTATAGCCGCGGATGGGGTCAATGCCGAGCAGACGGAATACCGGCACATTTAACTGGTTTTCGGCTTTTTGTGCCGGGCAGAGAATGTTGTGGATGGAGGGGTAGTAGGGCTGGTTATACGGACCGCCCCACAGGGTATAGGCATCCACCGACAGCTGCTCACGGCAGATGGCGAAGGCCTTGATGGCATATTTTTCGCTCATATAGCGAAGTGAATCGATGTCCAACAGCCACGAACCAACGCTTTTCGGATATTCGCCGAAGGTCTCGCGGAATTTGCGCATCAATTCATCGATGATCTTTGTTTTTTCTTCATAGGTATAAGCAGGCAAAAAGCCGGGATTGACAAACCAGTCCCAATCGAAGCCCGGACGACCGCGCCAGGCAATGCCCACCTTTTCCACAAGCGGTCGCACAACCTCGATCCAAACGCCAAGCTCCATGTGTTCATCGCGTTCCTTTAAGAACAGGTCGCGGAAGCGCGGGTCGATGAGGGCATCGTATTGCAGAAGAAAGGTGTTGTCAAAGCCATATTTTTTATTTAAGGCAATTTCTTCCACGACCGGCTTGACCAGGTCGAGTTCCGGATTTCGTGGCTCTACACCGCGCACGAAATTCATGATATTGACTAATTTCATGGATATATCCTCCTTTTTGGGAAAAGTGTACAAATATCTTTTTTCTGCGTATAGTATAACATACACTTCGTGCAAATGCAAGAGAAAAAGAAAAAAGCAGGAAAAAAAGTTTTTTCTTTGATGCATCGTGCAG
>CAZAWG010000224.1:0-3127 GCA_964488785.1 uncultured Oscillospiraceae bacterium
AGATTTGAACCGTAGGTCGCAGGGCGTAGCCCCGGCTGCTTTTTGGTTCTTTTTGCAGAAACAAAAAGAACGTTCCAAGTTTCAAAATCTCGCGAAATAGTCTTGCAAAATCTCAAATATATGCTATAATATGGATAGCACTCTTTTGAAACAGGTGAACCTCATGTCAAAATCCCTCTTATTTTCTGTTCGCCGCAAGCAAGGCTCCCACGCCGATATGACTGGCGGAAGCATCGCTTCCCATCTCATATCCTTTTCCTTGCCATTACTCGCCGGAAATGTCTTTCAACAATTGTATAATACCGTGGATGCCTGGGTCGTCGGCAATTACGTCAGTAACGAGGCGTTTTCTGCGGTCGGCACGGTCGGCCCCATCATCAATATGCTCATCGGCTTCTTCCTCGGACTCTCTACCGGTGCCGGGGTGGTCATCTCCCAGTATTTCGGTGCTCATCGCTATGATAAGGTGCATGACACCGTGCATACGGCGTTCGTCATGACCCTGGTGTTAGGCGTTGTTCTGTCCGCACTCGGTATCTTCCTCATTCCTACCATGCTCTCCTTTATGAAAACTCCGGATGAGGTCGTTCCGGAATCCACTACCTATCTTACTATCTATTTTGCCGGTATGCTCGGACTCATGATCTATAACATCGGCTCCGGTATCCTTCGCGCCGTGGGCGATTCCAGACGTCCCTTCTATTTCCTTGTCGTCTCTGCTGTGCTCAATACCGTGCTTGACCTTGTGTTCGTGTTAGCGTTCGGCATGGGCGTGGAGGGCGTGGCCTATGCAACCGTCATCGCTGAAGCAGTCTCGGCGGTTTTGGTCATCCTCTCCTTGCATAAAAGCGATACCTGCGTGGTGCTTCGCTTCCGTGATCTGCGCATACATACCGATATGCTCTTAAAGATCATCCGTATCGGCATTCCGGCGGCCGTGCAAACAGCGATCACCTGCTTCTCCAATGTGTTCGTCCAATCCTATATCAACGTGTTCGGCCCCGATTGTATGAGCGGCTGGACCGCCTATTCCAAGATCGACCAGTTTCTCCTTCTGCCCATGCAGTCACTCGCTATCGCTTCTACTACCTTTGTGGGGCAGAATTTAGGCGTAGGCGATGTAAAACGCGCCAAAAAGGGCGTTTCGTATGCCTTTGGTATGGCGCTCGGCTCAACCTTTCTTCTGATGATCCCCATTCTGCTGTTTGCACCCGGTATGGTCGGCTTTTTCAATGCAAAGGAAGCCGTGATCACCTATGGAACCGGCTTTTTACGCTTCATCCTCCCCTTTTATCTGCTATGCTGTGTCAATCAGATCTATACCTATGCAACCGTCATCGCTGAAGCAGTCTCGGCGGTTTTGGTCATCCTCTCCTTGCATAAAAGCGATACCTGCGTGGTGCTTCGCTTCCGTGATCTGCGCATACATACCGATATGCTCTTAAAGATCATCCGTATCGGCATTCCGGCGGCCGTGCAAACAGCGATCACCTGCTTCTCCAATGTGTTCGTCCAATCCTATATCAACGTGTTCGGCCCCGATTGTATGAGCGGCTGGACCGCCTATTCCAAGATCGACCAGTTTCTCCTTCTGCCCATGCAGTCACTCGCTATCGCTTCTACTACCTTTGTGGGGCAGAATTTAGGCGTAGGCGATGTAAAACGCGCCAAAAAGGGCGTTTCGTATGCCTTTGGTATGGCGCTCGGCTCAACCTTTCTTCTGATGATCCCCATTCTGCTGTTTGCACCCGGTATGGTCGGCTTTTTCAATGCAAAGGAAGCCGTGATCACCTATGGAACCGGCTTTTTACGCTTCATCCTCCCCTTTTATCTGCTATGCTGTGTCAATCAGATCTATACCGGCGCTCTTCGCGGCTCCGGCAACAGTCGTACACCCATGCTCATCATGCTGTTCTCGTTTGTCGTGTTCCGACAGATCTATCTGTATCTCATGTCACATTATGGGGTCAATGAACCCATCCCCATCGCACTCGGCTATCCCGCCGGTTGGCTGGTGTGCAGTGCCATCACCTTTGTCTACTATTCGCGCACCGATCTTTCGAAATGCTGCGTGGTGGAGACGACCGAAGCAGCATAGAACAAGTGAAAATCGTTTTGAAAAAAGTGCCTTTGGAGCTATCGGCCCATCGGCACTTTTCTCTTTACCCATGCATTCGAAACGCACGCGGTGCCGCCTTTCTGCCCTGCGGCTCATATAACGTCCGATCACTGTACAAAAGACCTCGCCGGATAACCGCTTCTCCATAACGCTTCCGGAGCGTATCGATGGTTTCATCCAAACAGGGCGTAGCCTCTGCCGGAGCAAGCTCAAACAAGGAGCCTTGCCGCATATCCCCGCTTTCCACAAGTCCACCGGTGCGTACCCCGATCGACCGTAATACCAGCTCCTTCGGAAAATTCTGCTCATATAGCTCTAACGCCTTCTCCGCTAATGTGTCGGCATGGTCGGTGGGAGAGATCGTACACTGCTTTTCCACCGTTATTAACGCCGTGTCGCGTAAGGCAATCTGAAGCACCGTCGCTTTTCGACACGCCCTTCGCAGACGTGCGCATACCTTGTCGCATAGGGCGTATAGCATCAGCTTGATGTCCTCCCCTGTCATATCGCGCGGCGTGGTGACCGAATTTCCAATGCTTTTGATTTCTTCCTTATGCTCAAATTTCTGCACCGGCGCGATATCGTGTCCACAGGCATTGTGATATAGCCCGATTCCGCTCTTGCCTAACAGCTGATGAAAAAAGGAGGCCTCCCGTTCTGCCACCTCCCCGATGGTGCGAATGGAATATGCCGCAAGCCGCTTTTGGGTCGCTCGTCCCACATACATCATATCCCCCACCGGAAGCGGCGTGGTGACCGAAAGATATTCCTCCGGACCCAGGACCGTCACCGCATCCGGCTTTTTATAGTCGCTTGCCAATTTCGCAAAGGTCTTGTTGTCGCTCACTCCCACCGATACGGTTAGCCCCGTGGCTTCATAGACCTCCCTTCGCAAAGCATCTGCCACGCGCCGTCCATCGCCAATATCGGAAACACCCGGTATCCCGGTCAGCTCTATCCACGCTTCATCCATGCCGAAGGGCTCTACTCGGTCACTGTAGCGCGTAT
>CAZAWG010000225.1:0-3120 GCA_964488785.1 uncultured Oscillospiraceae bacterium
GAAGCAAAAAGCACGTTCCACCACCCTTCGGACGAGCGCTGAAGCCTTCCGGCTTCACATATGTTGAAAATGAAGGAGAAATTAAGATGGGAAATAATGAGATCTTAACCTTGGCTTCCACACTCGGTCAAGCCTTGAAAAATTGCGAGGAATATAAAAATTTCTGCCAAACGCGCGATGTGATGCGCAAAAACATCATCTTGAAGGAAAAATTGGATGAATTCAAGGTGCAGAAAAGCGTCCTCGAGGTCGAAAAGGAAAAAAAACAGCCGGATGAGCACGTCGTCGAGGTGCTTTCGGCACGCTTGGAGGTGCTGTATAAGGAAATCACCTCCGACGAACAGATGAAAGCCTATTCTAAGGCGGAGGAAGACCTTAATCTTCTGATGAATGCTATCAATATGACCATTTCTTCCTATATCGGCGGCGAGGAGTATTCTTCGCAAGCAGCCGATAGCGCCGATGGGGAATGCACACATAATTGTGCCTCCTGCCACGGCTGTCATTAATAGAATATAGATAAAGGAAAAGAGGTGTGAAGGTATGCCGTATACGCCCATGATGCTCCAGTATTTTGATATCAAAAATCAGTATAAAGACCATCTGCTGTTCTACCGCCTGGGAGACTTTTATGAAATGTTCTTCGAGGACGCTAAATGCGCTTCTCGCGAACTCGACCTGACTCTCACCGGCCGCGATTGCGGTATGCCCGAACGCGCTCCTATGTGCGGTATCCCCTATCACAGCGCCGATAGCTATATTGCCCGCTTAGTGGCAAAGGGTTATAAGATCGCCATCTGCGAGCAGACCGAGGACCCGGCTACCGCTAAGGGCTTGGTGCGGCGCGAGGTCATCCGGGTCATAACGCCCGGTACAGTGACCGAAAGCGGTATGCTGAACGAGGGACAGAATAACTATCTGTGTGCCGTGTTCTTTTCAAATGCCGGCGCCGGCCTTGCCTTTGCCGATATTTCGACCGCTAAGGTGTGTGCTACACAGGTGCCGGACGGCAATGCTTCCGAAAAGCTGTGTGCAGAATTGGCTGCTTTTTCGCCGAAAGAGCTGTTGACCAACGCCGACCGTACCGATAAACCGGAGCTGTATGCCTTTGCAAAGAACCGCTTGGGTGCCTTTTTCGATGATACGCGCACAGAGCTGTTTGAAGAGGATGCCTTTGAGATGCTCCAAAAGCGGTTTGGCGAAGAGGTGTTCCGTACCCATGACTTAGATGCCCATAGCCCGGCTGTCACGGCTCTTGGCGCATTGCTCTCCTATATTCGCGAAACACAGAAGGTCGATCTTGCCTATATCAATACATTAGAATATTATACCAATGAGCTGTATTTGGGCTTGGATGTGAATACACGCCGGAGTCTGGAATTGTGCGAAACACTTCGTACCAAGGAAAAGCGCGGTACGCTTTTGTGGGTGCTTGACCGTACTAAAACGGCGATGGGCGCCAGACTTCTTCGTAAATGGATCGAAATGCCGCTTGTATCGGTCGGTGCGATCCTAAAGCGTCAGATGGCGGTTGGGGAGCTTGTCGAAAGCTATATCGAAAAGGAAGAACTGCAAAGCCTTTTAGGCTCGGTCAATGACCTTGAACGCTTGATGACTAAGATCGTGTATAATACCGCCGGCGGCAAGGATATGCGTGCCTTGTATCAAACCATTTCCGTGCTGCCCCCCATTAAGGAGCAGCTAAGGAAAATGACCTCGCCGGAGCTGTCCGCACTGTATGAGGAGCTTGATGCTTTAGAGGATATCGGCTCGTATATCGACCAAGCCATCGTGGAGGACCCTCCGTTTTCTGTGCGTGAGGGCGGCTTTATCCGAAAAGGCTTTTCGGAAGAGATCGATGAGTACAACGCCATTCAGACGGATGGAAAAAGCTGGATCGCCGGGGTCGAGCAGAGCGAACGCGAGTTAACGGGGATCAAGAACCTGAAGATCGGCTATAACCGCGTGTTCGGCTATTATATCGAGGTCACCAATTCCTATAAAGACATGGTGCCGGAGCGGTATATCCGCAAGCAGACCCTGACCGGCTGTGAGCGCTACATAACCGAGGAATTAAAAAATATGGAGGCTAAGATATTGGGCGCAAAGGATAAGGTCTGCGCCTTGGAATACGAGGCCTTTCAGGCTCTTCGCGCCTTCATCGATGAGCGTGTACACCGTGTGCAGAAATGTGCCGATATCTTATCGAAGTTGGATGTATATGTGTCGCTTGCCGATGTGGCGGTGCGCAATAAATATGTCTGCCCCGAGGTAGACGAATCGGATGGTATCCATATCAAGGATGGACGGCATCCGGTGGTGGAAAAATTCTTGAAAAATGAAATGTTCGTGCCCAACGACGTAAGCTTGGACGAAAATGAGCGTCTTATGCTCATAACCGGTCCCAATATGGCCGGTAAATCGACCTATATGCGCCAGACGGCACTCATCATCATCATGGCACAGCTCGGCTCCTTTGTGCCGGCCTCCAGTGCCCATATCGGAGTAGTGGATAAGGTGTTTACCCGTATCGGTGCGTCGGATGATCTGGCCGCCGGGCAATCCACCTTTATGTTGGAAATGACGGAATGTGCCAATATCTTAAAAAATGCGACCTCGCGCAGCTTCATTCTGTACGATGAGATCGGACGCGGGACCTCGACCTACGATGGCATGAGCATTGCCCGCGCGATCGTGGAATATACGGTGAGCAAAAAGCTGTATGCCAAAACTATGTTTGCCACACATTATCATGAGCTGACCGAGCTTGAGGAATTATGCCGCGGCGTGGTCAATTACAACATCGTAGCAAAAAAACGCGGCGATGAGCTGGTCTTTTTGCGCAAGATCGTGCGCGGTGCCACCGATGACAGCTATGGTATCGAGGTGGCAAAGCTTGCCGGAGTGCCGGATGAGGTCGTGCGGCGTGCCGATAAAATTTTGGAAAGCATCGATGAGCATGAAGCCGTTTCGGTGCAGAAAAAGCTGCTGCCCAAAAGGGAGCCCGGCGAAGGGCAAACCATGAGCTTAGACACCATGCTGTACGATCAGGTCTGCCAGACCATCAAAAAGCTGGATATCAATACCTTAACGCCCATCGAGGCACTAAGCAAGCTGTAT
>CAZAWG010000226.1:0-3102 GCA_964488785.1 uncultured Oscillospiraceae bacterium
ACATCATTCCCAGAATATAGAGAAAAAAATACGTGATCTTCACGAACGCGCTCTCAATGGCTTTGCGAATGCAGAAGCCGAGACGGTCACGGAAGCCCCTACGATCGAGATCGATACCGTCGGTGTGCCGCACGCAGAGCCGCCCGTTGATATTGTCGATTCGGGTGAGCTGACGGAGCTGTCGGCTGAAGCGGAGCAGGAGGACGAGGTTACCCAAACATCGGAAAAGGAGTCATCCGCGTCTTCCACAAATGTGGGCGAAACCAAAAGCTATGATATGTCCCAGCTGATCTCGGTGTTAAAGGGCTCTGATCCGCGAAAAAAGGTCTATCTCGATGGAGATGAGGATAACGAGGACGAGGACGAAGAGGAACCCCTTGGAATGCCCGAACCGGAATTGTATGATGATACAAACGAATATCCTCATCATTTCGAATATACCGATCGCTTGCAGGCGAGTTCCCTGTTTGCGTCCTTCCGTAAAAGTGCCGTGCTTGCATCGGTGTCGGTGGTATTAACGCTTATAACCTTCCTTGCTTGCCTGTGGGTGGAGCTTGGACATGGGGCAGGACTTCCGTTTGCATCGATGATGCAACCAGGTCGCTTTGGACGTGTGTACGCAATGGTCAGCCTTCAGACACTTGCCCTTTGCGTGCTGTGGAATTTGGATGGTCTGGTGCGCGGCTTTTCCAAGCTTGCACCCAAACGTAGCGCACCCGAAGCTGTGGCGACGCTGACAACGCTTGTGTGCGCCCTTCATACGATCTATACTGCCGCTTTTGCCTACGAATCGACCGCCTATCGTACCTATTGCTTTATCGGCTGCTTTTCGCTTTTGATCTTGTCGCTCAATACATTTGTCAAGGCGTATACGCGCTTTAAGGCGTTTGCACTGGTGCTTGCGAAAAAGCCGAAATTTGCTGCAAAGTCTCTCGATCATCTTGCTGAGGAATTCACCGCCTTCTCGAAATATTTGAGCGAGGATTCAGAGGTGTTAGCGGTGACCAAGACCGATTCTGTTTCGGATTTTGTCAAGCGTACCTATACCGTGCCCAAGGCGACCGCGTCGGTCGGGGCATACCAATATGTTCTTTTAGCACTTGCAGCACTCGCGGCACTTGCGGCAGCATTTGTGTTCAAGCGCCCGGTGTATGAGGCAGTGTGCGGTGGTGTGTCGGTGTTCTTGCTTGCGTCACCGATCGGAATGCTCGTTGCAACGGCGTTTCCGTATTTTACCGCATCGGTAAAGGCTTCTGCCATGCGCTCGACCATTTTGGGCGAAGCAGCGTGCGATGCATACGATGATACCGCGGTTCTCTCCTTTGATGATACCGTGGTGTTCCCTCCGAAAGCGGTCAAGGTCAGCAATATCAAGACCTATAACGAACATCGTATCGATAAGATCATCGTCTATATGACCCATATTTTTCAAAAGGTGGGCGGACCGCTTTCGTATGTGTTTGCAAGCTCTCTTGACCAGCGCCCGGAGGAGCTTGACGTGATGGTGCTTGAGACCTCGGCAGACGGAATGCACCTGAAGGTCGGCGAGGACGATGTGCTTGTCGGCACCGGTAAATATCTGCGCCTGTTCGGGATCGATGCCCCGGTCGATGCGGCAGATGAGACGGAAATGCGCTCTCTTACCAGCATTCTTTACCTTGTGTGCGGCGGAAAACCGGCAGCAAAATTCTATATCCGCTATGCGCTCAATCGAAAGTTCGAACCGATATTACGCGGACTGTACGATGCCGGTATCTGCTGCGGCGTGCGCACCTTCGATCCGGGCGTGGATGACCAGCTCATCGAGGGAAATTTGAAAAATACCAATTATCCTATCCATGCCGTTCGAAAGGATTCCAAAGAGATCGAACGTATCGAAAGCAGCGTGAGCGACAGCGTGCTTTCGGTCTCCTCGGTACATAACTATCTTAAGACCTTCTTGCTGGTCGATCGGTTAAGTAGCCTGTATAAGACCAATACCATTTTGACCACCATCGGCTCGCTGATTGGTCTGGTGCTTGCTGTTTTCGCATTGGTGAATGGCTCGACCATTTCGCTCGGTATGATGCTCATGTATCAGCTGTTCTGGCTGCTGCCGCCGGTGCTGTTGTCCTTGCTTGGAAAATAAAGCGGGTTTCCGCAAACTAAAATAAAGGAGATAAGAATCATGCGAATCCTACAAAAAATTCTCTGTACCACCTTAGCCATCGGAATGCTTGGCGTTTCTGCCCTTGCCGCCGAAGCGGAAATTCCGGATGAGCACCTCACAGATGTCAAGGAAGGCTCCGATGCCTCTATCAACGTGCTGTGCATCGGAAATTCCATCCTTTGCCATGGTCCCAGCGAATCCATCGGCTGGAGCGGTAACTGGGGCATGGCGGCTTCCTCGGCGGATAAGGACTATTACCACCTGCTACAGAATAAGGTAGCCGAGGCCGGATATACGAACGTAAACTGGAGCTTCTCCGGAATTGCGACCTTTGAGCGTACCATCGACAACCGTGTCGATTACGACTATGCAAGCGAGATCGCTTCCATGCTTGCTCCTTCAGTGTTGAAGGCACAGCCGGACGTTGTCATTTTCCAGATCGGCGAAAATGTCAACCAAGAGCATACCAGCGTGTCGTATGAAAACGCGCTCACGCGCCTTGCGGATTACTGCCGCTCGGTCAACCCTGCAGTCGATGTTATCTTCTGCAAGCCCTTCTGGGGCGGAAGCGGTAAGTGCAAGGGCACACAGAACGCCGCTTTGAATAATGGCCTTACCTATGCCGACCTGTCGCAGTTCAATACCTCAGAAAACATGGCATTGGGTCTGTTTGAGCATAATGGCGTCGCCAGCCATCCGGGCGATAAGGGCATGGAAAACATCGCCGAAGAGATCTTCGGTCAGCTCGAAACAGTTCTCTATAAAAAATACATTGACCCCGATCAGGTCACCGTGAAGCTCGATGGACGCTACCTGCGCTTCGATGTCCTGCCGCGCCTGATCGATGATCGTACAATGATCCCGGTCCGCGCCGTGGCGGAAGCCTTTGGCGCAAAGGTCGGCTGGATCGATGAGACCGAAACCGTCACCATTGATACCGATGATACTAAGAT
>CAZAWG010000227.1:0-3099 GCA_964488785.1 uncultured Oscillospiraceae bacterium
TTTCCATGCTGTTTGCAACGCTGCTTACCGGTAAGGCTCCCTGCTTCCACGATGTGCGTACCTATTGGTCGCCGGATGCAGTTAAGCGCGTGACCGGAAAGGAATTGGAGGGCAAGGCCGCAAACGGTATCATCCATCTGATCAACTCCGGTGCTACGGCTATGGACTGCACTGGGGCTTCTACCGATGAAAACGGCAATGGAACCGTCAAGACCTGGTGGGATATGACCGACAAGGACATCGATGCCTGCCTGAAAGCGACCGACTGGTGCCGTGCCGATTATGAATACTTCCGTGGCGGCGGCTTCTCGTCCCACTTCAAGACATTAGCTGAATTGCCGGTGACCATGCTGCGCGTCAATCTCATTGACGGCGTAGGTCCGACCCTTCAGATCGCCGAGGGCTACACGGTCGTGCTTCCGGACGATGTACACGACAAGCTTGACAAGCGCACCGACCCGACCTGGCCGACTACCTGGTTTGCTCCCAAGCTCACCGGAAAGGGAGCTTTTGCCGATGTATATTCGGTCATGGCAAACTGGGGTGCTAACCACGGTGTAACGGTGCATGGACACATTGGTGACGATCTGATCACGCTTGCTTCCATGCTTCGCATCCCGGTTTCTCTCCACAACGTGGAGGAGGAGCGCATTTACCGTCCGCACACCTGGAGCGGCTTCGGCAAGGGAAGCGATTCTACGGCGACCGACTACAGAGCCTGCGAGCATTACGGCCCGTTGTACAAGTAATGTGACGGCGAAAGCGGTACAGGGTAAATAAGATGTGAAAAAAGCCTCGAACCGGAGCGGTTCGGGGCTTTTTTGCTTGTTTAGCACGGTGAATGCTGATATTGGTGAATAGAGAATAGATAATAGAGAATAGAATGCAGAGAGCGAGATGCATATACTAATAATAACTTCCACATTCTTCCTGTAAAGGAGCTGCCTATGAGACAAAAAAAGAGCCGCCGCTTTCGAAAACGACTGCTCATTGTGCTTAGTATCGTTATCAGTATCGCCGCCGGGATGGTCTGGCTGTTTGAAGCAAGGCTGCACGACATTCTGTTAGACAGTGCCGAAAACGCCGCACGGGCTAAAGCCGCCTACATCTTAAATGCCGCTATTTTTGCCGAAACGGAAGAGCTTTCCGCGCCCTTGGTCACGTTTGAAAAGGATGAAAATGGGCGTATCACGGCATTAAAAACGGAAAGTGGTGCGGTCAACCGGCTGAAAGCGCGCCTGTCGCTTGCGGCCATCGAAGCGTTGGGGACACTCCGGGACTGCGGTATTGAGCTTCCGCTCGGCACACTGCTCGGAAGTGAGCTTACCGCCGGAAAGGGACCCCTGGTGCATTTGCACGTTCAACCCATAGGGGCAGTTGAAGCGGATGTCAAAAACAGCATGGAATCGGCCGGCATTAACCAGTCCCTGCACCGGCTCTACCTAACACTACGTGTGGAGATGGTGGTCATCTGTGCCGGTATGCGCCGGGATACGTGCATCGAGACAGAGCTATGTGTGGCTGAGACGGTCATCGTGGGGAATGTACCGGGGTATTATGCCAATATCGGGCTTGCCGGATAGCTGCTTACAGAGTGCGAAACAGCGAGAATATCTGCTCTTTGGTGGCAAGGGTTGGGGAAAAGGCGGTTGCACTTCCGGCGGCAGTGCCGAGCGACAGGGCATAGGCGTGATCGCCGGTATCCAGGAAGCCTGCCAAAAAACCGGCGATCATGGAATCTCCTGCACCCACCGAATCGATGACTTGACCGCGGGGAGCGGACTGCTTGTGCAGAGTGCCGTTCGGATCTATCAACAGAGCGCCTTCTCCTGCCATGGATACAAGCACGTTTTGTGCGCCCATTTCCTGCACCCTTTGCGCGTAATAAGCGACCTCCTTGGTGCTTGTGAGCGTTTTTCCGAACAGCTCGCCCAATTCATGATGATTTGGCTTGACCAAAAAGGGGTGATAGGCAAGCGAGCCGGTGAACTGAGCTTTGGTGGTATCCACCACGCAGAGGACAGAACGCGCATTGGCAAAGCGTAAGAGACTTTCATATATAGTCTCCGGCAAGGAGGGGGGAACACTGCCTGCTAAGACCAGAATATCGTTTGGTTCAAGCTTATCAAGCTTTGAAAACAGCTGTGCGACACAAGTGTCCGGTATCGTGGGACCCTGCGCATTCAGATCCGTCTCGTGTGCAGACTTTAGCTTGACATTGATACGCGACAGTCCCTGGGGCAAATAAATGAAGTCGCTTTGCAGACCGGCAGAGCGTGTGGCATTTTCGATCTCCTTTCCGGTAAAGCCGGCAAGAAAGCCGAGCGCAAGGGAAGGATGTCCCAGCTCGTTCAACACATAGCAGACATTTAATCCCTTTCCGCCAAAGGAGATGGTTTCCATAGAGGAGCGATTGACGGCGCCGGGGATAAGGTCTGTAAAAGTCATGGTGTAGTCTAAGGAGGGATTGAGGGTCAGGGTATAGATCATGAGAAAAGCTCCCAGTAAAGGCGAAGGCGACAGGAGCGAAGCCATGCCGCCTATTGTTTATCTATCTACAGTCGAAACGTGCGCAAGGCATTTAATATGGCAAGCACCGACACGCCGACATCCGCAAAAATGGCAAGCCACATATTCTGCGCAAAGGCAAAGCCCAAAGCACTGCACAGCATCACGCCAAATTTGACCGCTAAAGCAAACACGATGTTCTGCCGCACGATACGCATGGTTCTTCGTGCGATCCTTATGGCAGTGACTAAGGCGGTCGGCTTATCCTCCATCAGCACGATATCGGCCGCTTCGATGGCGGCGTCACTGCCCATACCTCCCATGGCCAGCCCCACATCGGCACGCGACAGCACCGGCGCATCGTTGATACCATCGCCGACATAGGCAACAAGCGTTTTGGGGGAGTCCTTTTTGTGGGCTTCGATGAGAGCCTCCGCACGCGTGACCTTTTCGTCTGGCAGCAGCTCACAGTGTATTTCATCGATACCCAGCAAGCGACCAGTGCGTTCGCCCACGCTTTTTCGGTCGCCGGTAAGCATGACCGTTTTCTGAATACCGATAGTCTTTAGAGCCTGCAAGGCAGCTGCCGTA
>CAZAWG010000228.1:0-3091 GCA_964488785.1 uncultured Oscillospiraceae bacterium
CTCTACATATGCCTTTTCGTCCTGACCAAGAGATGCATAGGCAGGAGAATTCTTGAGTTCCCGTGCTGTGTCGTATAGCGAGGCATATGTGACCTTGCCATAAAACACCTTGTCCCCCATGCGGATATAGGGACGAATGCATAGCGGCTCCTTCGCGCTTCTGACCGGGATACCGCGAAGCACTGCCGCATAATAGTGTCCGGCACCGTAGCCGTTATCGCCGAATTCTTCGCCGGTGAGTGAGTATTCGATATCCGTTTCGGTATTCTTTTGGTAAGCCACACCGCCCACATAGCGCACACCGTGCGCATTGATACCCGACAGGCTCCCGTTTTTATCCATCACTAAGCGTGTTGCATCCTTGATCAGAGCCTCGTTCGCAAGGGCGGCGATGAAGCCGTATTCGTCCACCTGACTGCGGCGCACGCTGTCCACAAAGGCGGCGAACCGAACACCGTAGGCGGCTTGCTCATTCAGACGGAGCGAAACGGAATTCACCATCCACGGTTCGTCCTTTGTGGGATAATTTGCATTCTTCTCGACCGCCGCATAGACACAGGGGATCCATTCCTGCGTCTCAAAGGAACGTCCGCGCACAACGACGCCCTTTTCGTATACTTCAACGCATAAGCCCTCCGAGCCGGGTATGCCGGAATCGCTGTCGCACCACAAATAGCCGCAGGAAGCGGTGTTGAAGTAGCTGGCACCGGTCGTGCCGCCGTTGATGAAGGGACCATAGGAATGCAGTGTCCAATGGCTGTGTCCGGTGAACAGATAGGTGTTGGGATAGCTTTCGATGACCTCCTTCATGAGAGCATCGTCGTTGATACCGCTCCAGCCCTGTCCACGGGAGGCAAAGGAGCCGGATACCGTTTCATCGATGGACTGATGCATGAACACAAAGGCGTTCGCGCCTTCGCTTGCGGCAAGCTTCAAGACATCTCTTAACCATTCTCTCTGGGTTTCACTGTAATAGCCGGCCGCCGTGTCAGGCCCTCTTGCTTCCTCGCCCAGCAGAATGAAATAATCGCCGTTTTTCTTGATATAGCGGTAGAATACGCCCTCATCGATACCGGCAAACGCACGGAAGCGTGCCCAGTTTTCATCGAAGAAGGTGCCACTGGCGGCTCCTTCGATCTGGTTATAGTAGAATTCGTGGTTGCCGACGGTATAGTACAGCGGCATATTCTGCATATGTCTATCCACCAGGGACGACAGACGGGCATATTGCTCCGGACTGCCGTGGTTGACGGTATCGCCTACCACAAAAACGCCGGCGGTATCGGAAAAATGGGAAGAAAGATCGGTAAAGGTATCGATCACGCGGTCGTTGTTTGTTTTGGTGGCGGAGCCTTCCGGATACAGATCGACATGAAGATCGGAAATGACCTGGAAGGTATACAGCTTGCTTCCAAGGTCTGCACCTTGCACCGAAAGCGCACAGCTCACGCTTTCCTCGGACAAACGGTGTGTTCCAAACAGCACCTTGCCAAGGAAGCTTCCGTTCACCCCAAAGGCATATACGCGCGTGGCCTCAGCCGGGATGAGATTGCCCTTGTTCGAGGTGTATACATATCCCTTTTGTGCTTCGTTATAGGTGCCGTAGCCCAGATAGGTATAGCCCTCTAACACGCCGTTGTCGTTTCCCCAATAGAAAAGCACACCATCGGTGCGGGCTTCGCCGGCTTCTGCCTTAAATACGCCATCGGCATAGCCGGGCTTGCAGGCGATATCCGGCGTAAAGGTCACATTCTTGGGTGCGACCGGCTTTTCGTTCGAGCTGTCTACGACGGAAAAATCCACATAGTCTACAATGGTATATCCGCTGTCCTTTAATAAAAAGACCTTGTAATTGCCAAGGGTCGTCGGAACGGTCAGGGTCGTTGTTCCATCCCCTGCATTCGGCACATAGGTCCAGACGAGGGCATTGACGTTTGTAGCCGCGCTCGGCTGCTTATCGGCTGTATAAATGCCAACCCAGGCTGAGGTGCTTTCGGCGTCCTTATAGGTGATCGTCATGGTATCGCCGGCCATATATTTCTCGCGATCGATGAATATTTTGGTGCTTTGACGTTTGACGGTGATACGCTTGCTTTCCACTGCGGAATACCCTCCATCCGGAAAATAATAAACGGCATAGTCCCCCGGCGTGCCGGGTGCCTTTAACGTGGTCGAGCCGCTTCCGCCCACATATTTCCATGCATATTGCAGATTGCTTCCCTTTAGTGCCGCTTCCAGCTTGAAAATACCGAGCCAGCTTCCGGAAGCGGTATCGGTATAGGTCACATCGATCGACTCCTCCGGCGCAAAAACGGTTTTATCAAGTGAAAAATGAGAGGTCATGGCTTCTGCCGGGAACAGGCAGAGGTCATCGATATACGCGACAACGCCCTGGGTGTCGATGCGAACGCCCAATTCCCACACGACGGTTTCATCAAACTGACCCGGAAGCAGTGTGAAGGTGAAATCGGTTTTCCCGTTTTCGGCGGTCAACTGTCTGTTTTTCAGATTGATATAGGCGTTTTGACCGTTCTTGTACCTATCATCAGAATACAGATAGATCGTCACATAGCTTTCGGTTGCCGTGGCATTTTCGTCCAAACGGAGCGAACAGGTCACGGTATAGGTCGTTTCGGCATCCAGACGGATCGGTGCTGTGCCGCGATACGTCTCAAGCCAGGTATACGGCTTGGTCGCGGTCACCTTAAAGACATGGTTTTCTCCCGCCGCATCGAGCGGATCGACCACGATGGAAGCCTCGCCGTTTGTATAGAAGCCGGCTTCTCCGATATCCGCTGCATTTTCGGCATCTCCATATGTAACATAGCCCTTTGCGGCGGATACGCTCATCCCTCCAAGAAATAGCATAAAAAGCATAGCCGGAAGAAGAACGAATAAAATGCGCTTCATAAGTGATCCCCCTTTTTTAGATATTCAAGATCAAATATAGTATAACAGCCGGGGGGCTGGCCTGTCAATAGTTATTTTATTTTTTTGTATGTTTTTGTGCATAATAGGCAAACTGCACCAAGAAATGCGGCGTATAGCATTATCTGTTCCTATGCACAGGATTCTTCTTGCAGGCTCTTTG
>CAZAWG010000229.1:0-3056 GCA_964488785.1 uncultured Oscillospiraceae bacterium
CATCATCCAGTGTCGTTGCGTCCAACCGCGCTCCGGCCGAATCGAAATGTCCTCCGCCGCCCAGAGTCTCGGTGATGAGCTGCACATTGACCGAGCCATCCGAACGAGCGGAGATGTGTACATCTCCCTCGATGGTGCAAAGCGCAAACGAAGCACATACGTTTTCCACCGTCAACAGCCGGTCAGCCGCTTTCGCAGCGGCGATCTTGTCCTTTAAGTCGCTCTCACGCTCCGAAATGGCAATAGCCATGCAGTCGCGGTAAATATAGATGTTGTTCTCAAACACCGTCTCACGCGAAAAATCGTCGATGGAGGTGGAAAAGAGCTTGGTCGCATCGTAGGGATCCGCTCCCTCGCTGCGCAGATACAGTGCCGCGCCGAAGGTCTTGACGCCGGTGTTGCGGGTGAACTGCTTGGTGTCTAATATGATACCTGAAAACAGAAGATTTGCCTCCGGACGAGTCAATGTTCCGGCAGGGACAGCCTGCTCCAATATCTCACACATCAATTCCGACACCGATGAGGCAGCCGGCTCGATATAGGAAATGCGCGGCGGATTGACAAATTCGCCGGTCTTGCGATGGTGGTCGATGACCACAAAGGCACTTGCCGATTCATACAGCTCCGGCACCTCAAAATAGGAAGGATTATTGACGTCACACACCACGAGCAGTGTGTCCGAGCGGAGCAGCTCATGTGCCATTTCGCGGTCAATGAACAGGTCATCGTATTCTCCGGAACGAAAGCGCATACTTTCAAAAATCTTTTTCAGATTGAAATCATGGATGTTGACCACTACGCCCACGGGTTTACCCAAAAAGCGCGCCATGCGCGATACTGCCACACAGGAGGCAATGGAATCGTGGTCGGCGTATTTGTGTCCCATGACGATGACATTGCCGCTCTGCTTCATGAGCGAAGCAAGCTCATTGGCGATCACACGCGAACGCACCTTGGTCTTTTTCTGTACCGATTTGGATCGACCTCCATAGTACTCAACGCCTGTCTCGGTCTTGACGACCGCCTGGTCACCGCCGCGCTGGAGTGCAAGATCTAAAGCATTTCGTGCGATGCTCTCCTTTTCGGCTAAGGTGCCGGAGGCTCTTGAAACGCCGATGGAAGCGGTAAAGGGCATGGTGATATTATCGATCTCGATCTCGCGTATCTTATCTAAGATATCAAAGCGATTATCATCTAACTTTTCAAAATAACGCTGTTCGAACAGGATGATGAATTTATCTTTATCGTATTCCTTTAAAATGCCGCCTATGGAGGCTGTCCAGGCGTCAAGCACGCTGCCGATGAGGGCAAGGGCAGTGCGCTGTTTGTCCTGAATGAACTGGATCGCCTCTGAAAAGTTATCGATGACCACGAAAGCGACCATCACAGAGCGCATTTCCAATTCCTTTTGCAGACAGACAAGCTCTGTGGTATCCTCCCAGAGCGTGATGCAGTGTGTATGGCCACCGGTCTGCGTCTTATAGCAGCTCACGGCATAGTCCACTCCACGATAGGACACGGGGATCGCTTCTGCACGTTCGCGAAACAGTCTTGCCGCGCCGAGAGTGGGGCTTATCAGATCGGACAGCTTTTTGCCATACAGAGTGGTCTTTTCGCCGGCACACGCTAAAAAGGCACGATTATACCAGACGATCTCACCGCTTTCATTGGTCATGACTACAGGAGAAGCAAGGGAAGTAACAAAGTCTAAGGTCAATTCCGAAAGTAAGGGGGCATCCTTGGCCATGCGGCCTTTTTTGGCTGAGTGCCACGTGATGACCAAATGCACGCAAAGATAGATGAGAAACAGGAAAAAACCGAGGGTACACAAGGTCATTTCCTTTTTAGCGCCACAGGCAAGCGTATAGAACGCGAGCAAAAGAGCCCCTACGAACATACTTTTGCGGGCGAACAGCTTTTGGATAAAATCTTTCAAAGAGATCATGCTGGCTCCTTTCCAAATATCAAAGAGCGTTTTTAACGATCAATTGAGGTGTTAAGCCTATTTTCTCTCATTTGCGCAGCGGCACCGATAAAGGACAGAAGCATAACGACAATGCCGAGCAGTCCAAAGATCAGGCAAAGCATAAGGCAGAGGAATATACACAAAGCAGTTCCTGCCCGACTTTTCAGCTTATGGAAAAGACGCGCATGGAGAGAACGAATACCGATATAGGCAAACGGATAGGTCAAGATTGTTGAGGCATTCAACAGTGCGACATTGACCGGTGTATCCGGGCACAAAAAGCTTGTGATAAAATAGGCAGCATACAACAAATAAAACATGGCGATGCTGATCGTATCGAGCCGAAAGCGATAGGAGCGTATCGACAGGCACTCCGGCTCATAGTGAAAGATGTGTACGGTTTTTTTATATAGATACATACAGAGCGCCGCGCTTACCATACTCCAGCACACAAGGACAGCCGGCAGAGAGGTGAGCATACGGGAAAGCAGCGAATCCTGCAATTGCACAAGAGTCTCATCCGTAAGCTCGGTCACACCGGCCGTTTGGACGAGTGTGGAAAGAGAGGTGGTGATATCCTCCAATAGGCGGCCAATGTTTTCAAAACGGAAGGAGCCATATATTTCCGACAGAAAGAATAACAGTTCAAGCATCAGAAAGGCACAGGAAAGAACGTTTATAGCGACAAAGCAGGGAGCGAGAGCCGTTCTTTTGCAGTGACAGAGATAGATGATCAGGGCGGCAAGCGAGCAAAGCACAAGACTAACAAAGCTCATAGCGATATCGTGCGTAAAGCCGCTCCATAAACCGCGTCCAACAAGGCTCATAATGCAAAGCACCGGCGGCAGAGGGGTAAAGCGTACATCGGCGGTAGCCAAAAGCAGACCGTAAGTGGCAGCAAAGACTGCAAAGGCAAGGATACCAACAAGGTCTAAAAGAGGGTAGGGGAAGATATGTGTTGCGCACAATAGTGATACGCAGGAAATGAGAGAAAGAATATAGGGGGAATGGGTATGCTTCGAAAGAGAAGGCTCCAAGCAGATCAGCTCCTTTGAGATTCTTCTCTTTATTATAACACATATGTTAGAAG
>CAZAWG010000230.1:0-3055 GCA_964488785.1 uncultured Oscillospiraceae bacterium
GAATAGCTCAGACTAAAGGCAAAGCACGGCAACCGCGTGCCCTTTGTCCGCCATGCGCCCAATGGGGCTTGTGGCTCAGTGGGGAAGCCAAATGGGTTCGCACAAACCCCATTAACGCGCGTGTTTCGCAGAAAACCAAAAAAGGTCTTGCAAATTTCCAAAATTATGTTATAATAGTCCTTGGGTGCTTTGCTCATTTACTTCTCTGAAAAGAAAGGATTATAATTATGAAAAACAACGCTATCTATGCGCGCTGCCGTAAAGGTACCTCCTATGCGCCGCGCTTAGACACCGATACGTTCTTCCAAATGCCCTCCGGCTCCTTCGATTATAAGGGCAGTGCCGACCGCGCCGCAAGACTCGTCCAGGATGAATTCCTCCTGTGCGCCGATACCTGGCGTATGTTCGTCGAGCAGTATCGTAGTAACGTGGACGATGAAAACCTCGGCTGGCGCTGTGAATACTGGGGCAAAATGATGCGTGGCTCTGTGTTTACCTATGAGTATACCAAGGACGATTGCCTGTACGATGTTCTGACCGATGCCGTTGTCGATATGCTGTCCGCACAACAACCCTCCGGCCGCTTCTCTACCTATAGCGTGGAAAAGGAATTCGATTCCTGGGACCTCTGGGGTCGTAAATATATCCTGCTCGGCTTCGAATACTTCCTCGATATCTGTAAAGACCCGGCTCTTGCCGAACGTATTAAAAAAGCCATTTGCGCCCATGCCGATTATATCATGGAATATGTCGGACGCGAGGAGGATGGTAAAAAGCTCATCACAAAATGTACCCGCCATTGGCTGGGACTTAATTCTAGCTCTATCTTGGAGCCGTATGTGCGCTTGTATAATATCACCGGCGAGCAGAAATACCTCGATTTTGCTACTTATATCGTGGAATGCGGCGGTACGTCCGAGGGCAATGTGTTCGAAAAGGCATATGAAAACGAGCTTGACCCGTTTGAATATAAAACGAATAAAGCATATGAAATGATGAGCTGCTTCGAGGGACTTCTCGAATATTACCGCGTGACCGGTGTCGAAAAGTATAAAATAGCCGTGGTCAATTTCGCTAAACGCGTCATGGAGTCGGATATTACCATCATCGGCTGCTCCGGCTGTACCCATGAGCTGTTCGATAATTCCGCTAAGAACCAGCTGCGTACCGATTATTTCGGTATTATGCAGGAAACCTGCGTGACCGTCACCTGGATGAAATATTGCAACCAGCTGCTGTCCATCACCGGTGACCCGTGCTTTGCCGATGCCATCGAGCTGTCTGCCTATAATGCCATGCTCGGTGCCGTCAACTCCGAAAAAATCCGTGGAGTGCTTGCCGGCTTCCCGTTTGATAGCTATAGTCCGCTTATGTATGGTACACGCGCACGCTCAACCGGCGGCTATATGGTCATGAAGCAGGGCGTGTACGGCTGCTGTGCCTGCATCGGCGCTGCCGGAACTGCTCTTATCCCATTGTCCTCGGCTATGCTTTCTAAGGATGGCCTGGTGTTCAACCTGTATCTGCCCGGTTATATCCATACCGAAACGCCGGAAGGTAAAGCCCTCACCATTAAGGTCGAAACCGATTATCCGGTTTCCGGTAAGATCAAGCTCACCCTCACAGGCGCTGCCGGTGAAGCATTTAAGCTGAAGCTGCGCATTCCGGGCTATTGCAAATTCGCAAGCGTTTCGACGCATGGTAAGACCGAAAGCGTGCCGTGCGGCTATTATACGCTCGAACAGACCTGGAACGATGGCGATACGGTCGAATTAGACCTGGATGTGCGCGCCAGAACCTATCGCCGCGATGGAAATAGCATTCATGCCGCCGATATGGTCGCTCTCTATAAAGGTCCGGTCGTGCTTGCAAGAGATGCTCGTCTTGGCGAAAAAATCGATCTGCCGGTCGATATTGCCGAAGATGCCGATGGCTATGTGGAGTTGGTTCCTACGCAAAAGGCTCGCTTTGATGTGGATATTGAATATGCCGTTCCCATGAAGGATGGCTCCTATATCACCATGATCGATTACGCCAGTGCCGGTAAGACCTGGGGCAAGGATTCCATGATGACCGCCTGGATGGCAACAAAGGATTTCTGGAGTGTCGATTTGACAAGACCGGTCACACTTGCCAGCCAGAATGGCGGTACGCCGCGTAAATGCATCGTGGATGAAAACGGCGTGTTGCACGGTGACCCGAATGCGGCAGAACCGGCTGTCTTTACCTTTGAGCCGACCGAGGAGGGGACATACTATATTTCCCTTGCCGATGGACGTGTATTGACCGCAAGTAAAGACCCGGAAGCTTCGATGGTCTTTGCCGAAAAGAACGGCTGTGACTGCCAGAAGTGGGTGCTTGAGCCGTTCGTGCAGAACCGGTATCAGCTCGTCAATAAGAAATTCGGCTGTCACCTGTACGAACGCTTCGGAACCGATGAATATCGTCTGTATGCCATCGACCGGTATGCCGATGAACGCTTTGCGGTCAATGTGCGACAGATGAATCTGGCGGTCAATGCCGTGTTTATTGTGGAGAATAAGTAAGCCGCGCGGATAAGCGGAATATTTTACGAGCAGATGCAGAAATGTGTCTGCTCTTTTTATGTAAATATAGGATATTCGTAAATTCGACGAAAATGTTACAAATAGCAAAAACGCCCGTATAATGCAGGAAAATATTGTCTTATATCGCAACATTCCATAAATTGGTATGATAATTAACAAAATAGACCGTTTTTTTTTATTGTAACAATTAGGTGCTATCATAGCCCTGTTAGAGCCGGTCGCGCATAAATAACGCCTGGGAGGTGTAAATTTTTTTCGACCTATGCCATGCGATCATCTGCCGTTTGCTCGATAAAGAGGAGGAAGCGCTGGCTTCCGTCGGTAAGACGAAATTTACGGATGTTTCTGCCGACCATTGGGCAAGCGGTTATATCAATGTTGCCTCGCAGGCCGGCATTATCAATGGCGATGGAAACGGTTTATTCCGTCCGGGTGATGAGGTCACCTATGAAGAAGCCGTGAAAATGGTCGTTTGTGCCTGTGGCTTT
>CAZAWG010000231.1:0-3041 GCA_964488785.1 uncultured Oscillospiraceae bacterium
TCCCTTGTGTGTCCAGTATTTTTTTCTGTTGCACTTACATTGTAAATCCAAGGAAACAAAAAGAACGTTCCACCGCCCTTCGGACGAGCGCAGAAGCCTCTCGCCTTCACAGAAAAAACGCATATATATATGTTGCATGGCTCGTTCGAGCGTTTATCCTCCGATGAACGCTCAGTCTTTTCTGCCCTTTGCCCCAAAGCTGTTCACTATTTTCCACTTGACTTATCCAAAAAAATCAGTATAATGATAATGAATATGTTTGCTTATTGTAAAGGGGGAAGATTACCCATGTCGGCACATTTACCGAAAAAGAATGCCTTTTTCCGCTCGACCGCCGCTCGTATCGGTGCTTTTTCCGTTGCCTTTGCCTTGGCGATCGGCCTGTTCTCCTCCTCTGAAAGCTATGCGGTCTATAACGATTACCGCTACGATGAATACCAGAATATGGAGAAGAATTCCTCCGGCCATGCGCGTTATATCGTGCCAAATCTATACCGGCAGGATGCCTCCTATAACAATGTCAAGGATTTTCCACTCGTGGTCAGCAATGAAACGGAATATGTACCCATCGAGCTCTTTGCACAGTATTCCTATCTTGAGCTTGTCTATGGCAAAAACTCCTATAGCTTTTATATCAATAATACCAACAACGGTCGATATGTCGTGTTTGACCTCACCAATAAAACCGCTACCTCCTACGATGGCGAACTGACCGATGCCGAGGCTAAGCTCTACTATCGCACTTATTATGTGCCGGCCAGAGAGGTTTGTGAAGCACTAAACCTGATTTTTGAATCCTACGATAACGAAGCAGATGGCATTCGCGCGGCACGCATTTCGGATACCAGAGCAAAGTATACATTGGATGAGTTGGTCGCCATGTATAGCCCGGTCAAAAAGGATCCGAACGAAAACACCTCCGACAGCTCCTCGGATATGCCCCTGCAGCCGTCTGACAACGTAGATAAAAACAACGAAAAAGAAGAAACCTCTCCCCCTAAAAAGGATTCTTCTGCGGATAAAAACGAGAACGAAAAGGATAAAATAAAGATCGAAAAGCCGGATGAAGATGCTGAAGAGGACTCCGAAGAAGACTCCGAAGAAGAGGATAAAGCGGATCCTTCCGCTGAAACCGACAAGGAAGCTCCCGATCCTTACAAGAACGTTTCCGAGCGAAAGCTGTATTTGACCTTTGAGGACCAGCCGAATGCCGAGACGGAGACGCTGTTGGAGGCTTTGAAAAAAGAACGTGTTAAAGCTGTCTTTTTCGTGGAAAAGGAGCGTATTTTAGAATATCCGGAGCTTGTGCGAAAAATGATGACCGATGGACATACCATCGGACTATCCATACAGCCGGGTTCCGGGCAGACGGTTTTGTCCAATGAGGAGCTATGCGCTCTTTTAGAAGAAACACAGGAAAGCCTAAAGCTTGTCACTAAATCGGAAACACGTCTGGTGCGCCTTGCTCCTGGCTATACGAAGGCACTTTCCGAAAACGGCTTTGCCGCATATGCAAGCGAACATGGATACCGTCTGTATGACAGCACGCTGCGCGCCCCACAGGCACAAAAGGAGCTTAGCGCGACAGAAGCTTTATGCGCCGAGCTTGCCGAAAATGCACACGTAAAGCGCACAGAGCATATTGGCTTTACAGCCCAAAATGCGTCCGGAGACACGATCACACAGCTCCTTGCATTTTGCAGAAAATACAAACAGTTTCATATTTTGGATCCGAACGAAATGAGCGATCTTCCTTCACTTTTGGAGGATTGACTACAGGGAAGGATCAGAAAAAGGGTGTAATGATGGATATCCGAAAAAAGCGCATCCTGATCGTAGAGGATGAAAAAAATATTGCCGATATCGTGGATTATAACGTACAAAAGCAGGGCTATTTGACCGATGTGGCGTATGATGGCGAAAAGGGACTTGCGCTTGCTTTGTCCGGGAAATACGACTTGATCTTGTTGGACGTCATGCTTCCCAAAATGGACGGCTTCGAAATTTGCCGCCGGGTGCGCGAACGCTTGGACACACCGATTATCATGCTAACGGCGCGTGAGGAAGAACGCGATAAGGTCATGGGCTTAGAGCTGGGCGCGGACGATTATATGACCAAGCCCTTTGGCACAGCCGAGCTGTTATCACGCATCAAGGCTAATCTTCGCCGCTATGCGCCGGATTCCGTGCGTAATGTCCCGGCTGAGCCGGAAAATCAGGAGATCATCCGTATTGGCGAATTGGAGATCAACTGCACGACCCAATCGGTCAAAAAGGGCGATACCGAGATATCCCTATCCAAGCAACAGTATGAGCTTCTTGTCTTTTTAGCGCGTAACCGCGGCAAAAAATTCCGCCAGGAGGCACTTCTTAAGGAGGTCTGGGGCTATGACGATTATTACGGCGAGGTGCGCACGGTGGATGTGACGGTCACCCGACTTCGAAAGCAGATCGAGGATAACCCCTCCGAGCCGCAGTATATCAAAAATAAGCGCGGCGTCGGCTATTATATGGATGAATAGTAAGGAAAACACCATGGGAACAAAAGAAAAAGCTGTCTTGTCCGCTTCCTTCGAGCGGGAATTTTGCCCAAACGGCGTGATATGCGGCGTGGATGAGGCCGGGCGCGGGCCGCTTGTCGGGCGCGTATATGCGGCGGCGGTGGTTTTACCGGAAAACTATGAAAGCATTCCGGAGCTTGCAGGCTTAAACGATTCCAAAAAGCTTTCGGAGAAAAAGAGAGAATCGCTTGCCGTGCAGATCAAAGCGCACGCTACAGCCTGGTCGATCGCCTACAGTGAGGTAGAGGAGATCGAGGAGTTGAACATTTTAAATGCCTCCTTACTTGCCATGAAGCGTGCCATTGAAACACTTTCTGTGCCATGCGCTTTTGCACTCATCGATGGCAATCAGACCAAAGGCATCCCCCTTCCCTGTCGGGCAGTGGTCGGAGGCGATGGACTGTGCCCATCCATTGCAGCCGCTTCAATCCTTGCCAAAACCGCACGAGATGCCTATTGCCGGGATGAGCTGGACAAAAT
>CAZAWG010000232.1:0-3005 GCA_964488785.1 uncultured Oscillospiraceae bacterium
CACCTATACCGATGCACTTTTGGAAGTGACGGATGAAAACGGACGTTTGCACACCAATTTCAAGCAGGCCTTTACCCTGACCGGACGGTTATCCTCGGCAGAGCCGAATTTGCAGAACATCCCCATCCGCACAGAGGAAGGGCGCGAGCTGCGCCGTTTCTTCACAGCGGAAAACGAGAATTATATTCTTGTGGATGCGGACTATTCGCAGATCGAGCTTCGCCTGATGGCGGCTATGAGCGGCGATGAAAATATGATCGAGACGTATCGCGAGGGCAAGGATATCCACACCTCCACGGCGGCACAGGTGTTTGGCGTGCCGGAGGAGGAGGTCACCGGCGAGCTTCGCAAGAAGGCCAAGGCGGTCAATTTCGGCATCATTTACGGTATTTCGGATTTTTCGCTTGCCGGGGATATTCATGTATCGCGCAAGCAGGCCGGGGAATACATTCGTTCGTATTTTGCGCAGTTCCCCAAGATCAAGGAGTATTTGGATGGGGCGATTGCTTCGGCGCGTGAAAAGGGCTACAGCGAAACGCTGTATGGTCGTCGCCGGTATATTCCGGAGCTTACGGCGAAAAAGAAAAATTTGCAGTCGTTTGGCGAACGGGTTGCTATGAATGCGCCTATTCAGGGAACAGCGGCGGATATTATAAAAATCGCGATGGTGCGTGTGGCAGCACGGCTGGAAAAGGAATGCCCGGCGGCACATCTGGTGCTTCAGGTACACGATGAATTGATCGTGGAAGCACCCATAGAGGAACGCGAGAGGGTGCAAACACTGCTGTGCGAGGAAATGGAAGCGGCGGCAGCGCTGGCCGTGCCGTTAGAGGTATCTGCCGGAAGCGGCAGGACCTGGTTTGAAGCGCATATGTAAGAAAAGCGCAACACATGAAGGGAGCATTTGATATGAAGCTTACACTGTTAGGCTCGACCGGCTCGATCGGCACACAGGCTCTTGAGGTGGCTTCCCATCTGGGGCTTCAGGTGGTGGGACTGTCGGCACATTCCAATGCAAAGCTGTTAGAAGAACAGCTTCGCGCGACAGGTGCTGCCGTTGCGGCGGTCACGGACGAACGGGCGGCGAAGGACTTAAGGGAGCGCACACGTGACCTGTCGGTCGAGATACTTGCCGGCGAGGCGGCGGCGACCGAGCTTGCTGCCCGTCCCGGTGCGGATACGCTGCTCAACGCCATCATCGGCTTTTCGGGAATGCGTCCAACGCTTTGCGCCATCGAAAGCGGCAAAAATATCGCCATTGCCAATAAGGAAACGTTGGTGGCGGCAGGGGAATTGGTCATGCCGTTGGCGAGAAAAAGGGGCGTACACATTGTCCCCGTGGACAGTGAGCATTGCGCCATCCACGAAGCGCTCCACGGCAACGCAAAAAAGACGGTCAAGCGGCTCATCATCACCGGCTCAGGCGGTCCGTTTTTCGGCTACACGCGCTCTATGTTGGAGAAAGTTACGCCGGAGCAGGCGCTCAAGCACCCCAACTGGAGCATGGGGCGCGGCATTACGGTCTATAGCTCGACACTTGTCAACAAGGGCTTGGAAATGATCGAAGCGGCGCGGTTATTCGATATGCCGGAGGAAAGCATCGATGTCATCATCAATCGGCAGAGCATCGTGCATTCGCTGGTGGAATTTATCGATCATTCGCAGTTAGCACAGTTAGCCGTGCCGGATATGCGCTTGTGTATCCAATATGCCTTAACCTATCCGGAAAAGCTCCCCGGTCTTACGCCGCCGCTCGACTTAACCAAGGTCGGAACGCTGACCTTCGCGGCCGTGGACAATGAGACATTCCCCTCTATCGATATGGCGCGGCGCGCATTGCGCTTAGGCGGCATTGCACCGTGTGTGTACAACGCGGCAAACGAGGTGTGCGTGGAGCTGTTTTTACAGCGGAAAATTCGGTATACCGACATTTTTTCGCTCATCGACAAGGCGTGTACGCATTTTGGAGCCGGTGCGGAAGCTCTTACCACCGAATGCATCGTAGAGGCTGACCGCAGTGCGCGAGAATATGTACAGTCGCAGGTAAACGGATAAATAAATACGATCAAAGCACAGGCAAGGGAACAGGGTGTGAACCGTGGAAACGTGCTTGTGCTTTTGCAAATCCGGCAAATATCATAAAATATTAACACACGCGAAAACAAATACACTGACTTTTGGGGTACAATAATAAGTATATCCCCTGAAAGGAGCATTTTTATGAGTGAACAAATCAAAAAAGGCGGTATATCCGTCGAAACCCGCAATATTTTCCCGGTGATCAAAAAATGGCTGTATTCCGATAAGGATATTTTTGTGCGCGAGCTCGTTTCCAATGCTTGCGATGCCATCACCAAGCACAAGCGGCTCGTGTCGCTTGGCGAAGCACAGCCGGAGGGCACACCGTACCGCATTGACGTAACGCTTGACAACGATTTAGGCACGCTCACCTTTTCCGACAACGGTATCGGCATGAACGCCGAGGAGATCGATAAGTACATCAACCAGATCGCTCTGTCCGGTGCGGTCGATTTTATCGAAACGTATGAAAAGGCGGATGCCGATGCGAAGGCCGAGGGCACCGGCGGTATCATCGGTCACTTTGGTCTGGGCTTTTATTCGGCTTTCATGATCGCGGATAAGGTGGAGATATTCTCCCGGTCGTGGCACGATGAGAAGGCTGTTCATTGGGTCGGCGGCGCCGAGGGCGACTATGAGATGAGCGAAACGGATGAACGCGAGGTGCGCGGAACGGATATCGTGCTGCACATCAACGACGACGAAAAGGAATACGCAAGTGCTTTCAAGCTCAAGGAGATCTTAGAGAAATTCTGTGCCTTTATGCCGGTCGAGATCTATTTCAATGAGCTTCCCGAAAAGGAAGAAACGCCGGAAGAAGCCAAGGATGGCGAGGAAAGCGCAGAAAAGCCGGCCGCAGCTCCTATCAACGACACCGAGCCCCTTTGGCTCAAGCGTCCGCAGGACTGCACCGAGGAGGAATACAA
>CAZAWG010000233.1:0-2983 GCA_964488785.1 uncultured Oscillospiraceae bacterium
AATCCCGACATAGTTAAAGAAAACATCAAAAAGAAATTTCAGGATGAAAAGCTTCCGCTCGTGGATGAATGCATTGCCATCGATGCCAAGGTTCGCGCCCTCAAGGGCGAGGGCGACGATCTGCGCGCCGAGCGTAACGCCACAAGTACCCTCATCGGCGGTCTTATGCGCGAGAAAAAGATCGATGAAGCAAACGCCAAAAAGGAGCGCGTCAAGGAGATCAACACCCGCTTAGAGGTGCTTGAAAAGGAAGAAGAAGAATTAGCAACCGAGCTTCGCTCCAAAATGATGGTCATTCCGAACATCATCGATTCTTCTGTCCCGGTCGGCAAGGATGACAGCGAAAACGTGGAAAACGAAAGATTCGGCGAACCGGTCGTGCCGGATTACGAAATTCCGTATCACGCCGATATCTGCGATATGTTCTCCGGTTTGGATAAAGAATCGGCCGGTCGCACCAGCGGAAACGGCTTCTATTATCTGTGCGGCGATATCGCCAGACTTCATTCCGCCATGCTCAGCTATGCACGTGATTTCATGATCGACAAGGGCTTCAACTATTGCGTGCCGCCGTTCATGATCCGCAGCGATGTGGTCACCGGCGTTATGTCGTTTGCCGAAATGGATGCCATGATGTACAAGATCGAGGGCGAAGATCTGTTCCTCATCGGAACCAGTGAGCATTCCATGATCGGCCGCTTCAAGGGTCAGATCATCAAGGAAAATGAGCTGCCGCTTGCACTCACCTCCTATTCTCCCTGCTTCCGCAAGGAGGTCGGCTCACATGGCCTGGAGGAACGCGGTCTGTACCGTGTCCATCAGTTTGAAAAGCAGGAAATGGTCGTTTTGTGCAAGCCTGAGGACGCCATGGAATGGTACAACAAGATGTTGAGCTACACGGTCGAATTCTTCCGCAGTCTGGATATCCCGGTTCGTACACTGGAATGCTGCAGCGGCGACCTGGCTGACTTAAAGGTCAAGAGCTGTGACGTTGAAGCGTGGAGCCCCCGTCAGCAGAAATATTTCGAGGTCGGCTCCTGCTCGACCTTAGGCGATGCCCAGGCAAGACGTCTTTCCATTCGTGCCAAGGGCGACAAGGGCACCTATCTTGTAGCAACCCTCAACAATACCGTGCTTGCCACACCGCGTGGATTGATCGCCTTCCTTGAAAACAACTATCGTCCGGATGGAAGCATTCTGATTCCGGAAGCACTTCGTCCGTATATGGGCGGCAAGGATAAAATCGTTCGCAAATAAAATCAGAAAAGCGGCTTTCGTGCCACTTCGCAGAAAAATAAAGAGCTACAGGGGATGCAAAAGACGCTTTGCATCCCCTTTTTCCTGTTTTCTTTGGTCGTTTTGCCGATTTTCGACATTATTCTTCGTGCAAATTGTTCAGCAAACAACGAATTTACAAGTCATGCACGAATGGGACTTGACTTAATGCCCCAAAAGGTGTACAATAATATCTGTATAAACTTGTGTGCCATACCATTGTATCACATTTGAGAAAGAAAGGAAAGAACACCATGGCTTACTATTTCGATCAGCCGTCTCATACCTTCAGCGAATACCTTCTTGTTCCCGGTTATACCTCCGAGGATTGCATTCCTGCCAACGTCTCTTTGAAAACCCCGCTCGTCAAGTTCTCAAAGGGCGAAAAGCCGTCCATCGAAATGAGCATTCCGCTCGTATCGGCCATCATGCAGTCGGTCTCGAACGATACCATGGCCATCGCTCTCGCCAAGGAGGGCGGCGTTTCCTTCATTTACGGCTCCCAGTCCATCGAGGATGAAGCCGCTATGGTCGCTCGCGTCAAGAGCTATAAGGCCGGCTTTGTGGTAAGCGATTCCAATCTGACCCCCGAAAATACCATGGCGGATGTGGTCGAGCTTGTCGAACACACCGGTCATAACACCATCGCCATCACCCACGATGGCTCGGCAACCGGAAAGCTACTCGGTATCGTCACCAGCCGTGACTACCGTGTCAGCCGCATGGATACAGACACTCGTGTCAAGGAATTCATGACCCCCTTAGAGCGTCTGATCACAGCCCCCTCCGGCACAACGCTCAAAGCCGCCAATGACATCATCTGGGAAAACAAGCTCAATTCTCTGCCCATCGTGGACGACGAGGGCAACCTTATGTACATGGTGTTCCGCAAGGACTATTCGGAGCATAAGGATAACCCCGGCGAATTGTTGGATGCACAAAAGCGCTATATCGTCGGTGCCGGTATCAACACGCTGGACTACGAAAAAAGAGTTCCGGCTTTGGTCGAAGCCGGTGCAGACGTGCTTTGTATCGATTCCTCCGAGGGCTATAGCTGCTGGCAGAAAAAGACACTCGATTTCATCCGCAAGACCTATGGCGATTCGGTCAAGGTAGGCGCCGGAAACGTCGTCGATCGCGAAGGCTTCCTGTTCCTCGCCGAAGCAGGCGCTGATTTCGTCAAGGTCGGTATCGGCGGCGGCAGTATCTGTATCACCCGTGAGCAGAAGGGTATCGGCCGCGGACAGGCTACCGCTCTCATCGATGTGGTGAAGGCACGTGATGAGTATTACGAAAAGACCGGCGTATATGTACCGGTTTGCTCGGACGGCGGCATCGTCCACGATTATCACATGACACTGGCTCTTGCCATGGGTGCAGACTTCATGATGCTGGGACGCTATTTTGCCCGCTTCGATGAAAGCCCCACGTCCAAGCTCAACATCAACGGTACCTATGTCAAGGAATACTGGGGCGAAGGCTCCAACCGCGCCCGTAACTGGCAGCGCTACGACCTCGGCGGCAAGGCAAAGCTTTCCTTTGAGGAGGGCGTGGATTCCTACGTCACCTATGCCGGAAGCTTGCATGACAACGTGGCAAAGAGCTTGTATAAAGTCAAATCCACCATGTGCAACTGCGGCGTGACCAACATCCCCGATCTGCAAAAGAACGCTAAGATCACGCTCGTTTCGGCCACCAGTATCGTTGA
>CAZAWG010000234.1:0-2979 GCA_964488785.1 uncultured Oscillospiraceae bacterium
TTACTGAATTGACCGTGCTACGAGCAAATATGACCCCGGAAAGCGTTCGTGCCATGCTTTCAGAGTTGAAGCCGGCGGAAAGCTATATGCAGGAGCTGGAATACACGGTCTATGCGCAGGGGGTAGGCTCCATGCGGCGCGTGGTCATCCTTATGCGTCCCGGTGCGAAGCTTGCTTATTATGTGACACCGGGAACAGGTGCATACCGACAGATATTCGAAAAGGATGGAAGCACTTCGGTCAGTGTTCGTTCGGGAGGCAAAGTACAGAGCCGCGTATATGCGACCGGGGACATCAGCTTTGAGGGCGAGGTCGGCGTTGTGCTGACGCACGAGGACTTTTTAAAAAGTGTGGGCGAGGATGGCTACACCTATTCGTTGCTGTCGGGGGATGTGGGCACGCTCATGCTCATTACCTTCACCACCCAAAGCGGCACCTACAGCCAGACGCAGACCTATAAGCTGAATTTGGATTATGGTGTTGTGACCGAGGTCACGTGCTATGAGAATGGACGATTGATCTATTCTATGAATACAACCACACTGTCTAAGGATGGAAAACCGGATTTCACCATTCCCGGCGGCTTTTTGGAGCTTCTTCCGGAAGAGCTGCGCTGGGATGCCGATACGGTGGATGCAGATACGAAAATAGAATGACCTTTTTAGAATAAGAGCAAAAGTGTTAAAAGCAGCGGAAGTGCCACGTCATTTTCAGCATCGACATCGGTCAAAAAAAACAGTATGAGCAAGATCAATAGGGCGTCGCTTTTATCGACACCAAGCAGCCTTTCAATTCCATAGGTGCGCTTTGCCGGAGCGGATGGTGGCGAAGGCTTGGGCGCGGAAGGACCTTCCGGGGCACCTTGCTCGGCAATAGGCGCAGAGCCGACCGGCGTGTGAAGCTCCTTATCGGTCGGTGTCGGCTGTGCGCTTTTTTGCCGCATATAGGCCTCTTCGAAGGCGCGTCCGGTGTGACTGGGATTTGTGGTGCGGTCGCGTGCATACATACGATAAATCACTCCCTTTCGGCACGGCTTTTGAAACGAAAGCTACAGAAGTGTGCCCTTATATTGGTTTAATAAGCCGGCCACACGGATGGCGCGTACCAGCCCATCGACCCTTTCTTTTTTGCTGTCGTTGATGTAAGGGCGAAGGGCGTTGAGAAGAGCAATGCGTCTGTCGCTTGAAGTATCCTTGAAAACAGGCGCAGACAGAGACGGCAGGGAACCCTCAGAGACGGCAGGGAGAGTCTCCGGTGGATGAAAAGAGACGGTGGGGGCGGCGCTTTCCGCTTCTTCGTGCGCAGACACACTTTGACCACCCGATCCTCCAAGTCCGCCGACAAGGCGTGCGATGAGAGCGAGATTATCGGGATTTCCCAAAATTTCCTGTAATTTGTCGGTGGATGGTTCCGACATGGGGTCGCCTCCTTCTTCGTTCATGCTCATGCTTTCCCGCCGGAAAGCCGGTCGTCAAGCTGCTGTAGTACCTTCGGATTGACCCGACTAAGCATTTGCCGCAGATCTTCGTCGTTGAGTGAACCAAGGGTGCTTCGCAGTCGGTTCATATCGCGCAAAGCCTCGCCGGTGAGCCGCGCATCGGCTCCGGCTACGGCAGCGGCATACAGCACTTTTTGGCGAAGCTCCGTGTCAGATAATGTCAACAGCTCTTGTATTTTTTGGGGATCAAGCATGGATATACCTCCAATTTGAGAATAGCAAACCGCTTTTTCAGGTTTGCTACAGTATATGCGCGACTTGGGAAAAATGGAACTGCTTCAAGAAAAATGAGGAAAAGAATATGAAAATCTTAGTTTTCTCGGATACACATCGGCGTACCGATAAAATGGTCAATATTTTGAACCGTAATCGTGGACAGGTGGATCTTGTTATCCATTTGGGCGATTGTGGCAATGACTGGCAGGAGATACGCGACAACTACCCTCAGGTTGCTTTTTTGGGTGTGTGCGGAAACTGCGATCTGTTTGTAAGCAATGCCTGCCCGGTGAGCGACACGGTTTCGCTTGAGGGACACAAGCTGTTTTTTACCCATGGGCATAAATATGATGTGCGTGTGTCGGATGCGCTTTTAGGGTTAGAGGCGCGAAAGCAGGGCGCGGATATCGTGCTGTATGGGCATACTCATGTGGGCGCGTATTATGAGAAAAACGGGCTGACCTTTTTTAATCCAGGCAGTCTTTCCGAGCCGCGTGATGGAGCGACCGGCTCGTATGGGCGTATCACGTTGACAGAAAAGGAAGCTCTGTTTGAGCATCTTCATGCATAAAGGAGAGAGGGATATGACTTACAGACCACAGGCCACGGACAAACGGGCGGCCATTTTGACAGCTTTCGCATTGTGCGGAGCAGTATTCTGCTTTCTGTTCTCCGGTGCGGTCGAGCAGTTCGTGGTGCTTTATCAGTTAGGCGGCTTTTTGCTTGCGTTGGTGGGCATACAGCTGTATTTGAAATTTGTGCAAAGCGAATATGTGTATGAGGTGACCGACAACGACCTGAAGATACACCGGGTGGTCGGCAAGAAAACGAGCTGTGTTTGCTCGATGGCGTTGGAGGAATCGGTGACCGGGGTGTTGGGGCTTGCCTATGCGGAAAAGCAGAAAGAGGCACTTCCCAAATACCAGATATCACTCAATTTTTGTAAAACTGTCTTTGCGGACGACTATGCGCTGTACTTTTTCAATTTCAATGGGCGTGTCGCACGATTGAAATTTGAACCGGATGAGGCATTTGCTGCCTGCGTCAATCAGAAAATAACCGACGCGAAAAAACGCGCCGCGATGGGAGAAAACGAGGATGAATGAGCAAAACAAACGGGTGATCCTGTTAAAATACGGCGAGGTGGTCTTAAAGGGACTCAATCGCCGTTACTTTGAAAAAATGTTGGAGAGAGACGCGCAAAAGCGTCTGGAAAAATGTGGAAATTATGCCATCCAGTCGGCACAGTCCACTATGTATATAAC
>CAZAWG010000235.1:0-2976 GCA_964488785.1 uncultured Oscillospiraceae bacterium
GACCGACATAGCGCGCTTCATGCTGATGGACAGCGGTGTGACGCGCTTTTGCACAATATACTGATGCTTAGGCATAACGAGAATAGCGTTGGAGGTCTTGGTCACGACATCCGAGCGTGTTGTGATATTGCCGGTCATGGGACCGCCGGCAATGAGAACGGGATCAGCGACGGTTGCACCGCCGGCAAGGTCAACCAGCTCGCCATAGGTCATGCCGAGCGGAGCCTTGAAGGTAGCAGGATGTGCGACCTCGCCGCAGATGGTTATGTATTTATAGGTAACGGGAGCGCCTTGCTTGAGGGCACGAGCCGTATTGAATGCAGTTTCAACGTTGAAAACCGTGACACCGACCGAGATCGGGATTTTTCCGGGGGGAACAACACGACCGGTCGTTTCGTAAATGGTCACGACCTCGTCTCCCGAAGGATAAATTTCGGGTAAAAGTCCGATTTCGGTGTTGGGATAAGCCGGAAGAAGCTTAGCTACCGCTGCGACCGCTTCCTTATAATGCGGTTTGACTGCGATGATCACACGGTTTGCTTCCACCGCCTCGGCGATGACCTTTAGGGCATCCAAAATTTCCTCGGCGTGGAATTCAAGCACCTGTCTGTGGAGCTTCAAGAGCGGTTCGCATTCTGCGCAATTGAGGATGATGGTATCTGCCGCTTTGTTGAGCTTGGCATAAGAGGGAAAGCCTGCGCCACCGGCACCGGCTACACCTGCATTCTTCATGACTGAGGACAGGGCGTTAAGATCCATGAAGTATCCTTCCTTTTATAGAATGAAAATGTTTTGTCTGTTTTGGGAAAAACACGCGAAAAATGGTGCGTGTAACTGAAAAAATGATGTTTATTCAAGCTCATCGGGGCAATCGATGATACCGACAATGGCTGCATCGACCGGTGCATTTTTGAGGTCACAGCCTACGCGTGCCGCGCTTCCGATGGCGACTAAAACGGTTTCGCCAACGCCTGCGCCAACGTTATCGATGGCGATAAAGCGCGAAGTGCCCATATTGCCGCGAAGCGTTTCAAGCGGCTCGACAATGAGCAATTTCTGCCCGATGAGATTTTCGTTTTTGCGAGTAGAGACAACGTGTCCCACTACTTTTCCGATGATCATGGTCTACGATCCTGCCTTTCTTGTAGTCAAGGTGCCTGTGTGCGATATTTATCAGGCTGGGCAGACAAGTGTGTCTGTCCAGCCTGATGCGCATTCCCTGAATATCAGACAGGAGACTTACTTGAGAACGGGAAGAATCTTCTCCACGTCGTCGTGGGGTCTGGGGATGACGTGTGTTGCGATGATCTCGCCGAGACGCTGAGCAGCGGCGGTTCCGCTTTCAACAGCACTCTTAACAGCTCCGACGTCACCTCTGACCATAACGGACACGAGTCCGCTACCGATCTTTTCGGTGCCGACAAGCTCAACGTTGGCAGCCTTGAGCATAGCATCTGCTGCTTCGATGGCGGCAACCAAGCCTCTTGTTTCGATCATACCTAATGCCTGCTGGTTCATAGTTCTTTTCTCCTTGCTTTGTTTGGTGGGCGTTTCAGTGACAGCCGACACATCGATCGCAGGGTTGGCGATCACGGTCGATGCTGCTTTTTTAGCCGATTTTTTTTCTGCCATGGCAGTTTACCTTTTTGATACCGATTAAAGCGTGGGAAGGATCTTTTCCACATAGCTGTGGGGTCTGGGGATGACGTGCGTTGCGATGATCTCGCCGAGCTTGGAGGCAGCAGCCGTACCACTTTCAACGGCAGCCTTAACAGCGCCGACATCGCCTCTAACCATAACGGATACGAGTCCGCTACCGATCTTTTCGGTGCCGATGAGGGTGACCTCAGCAGCCTTGACCATTGCATCAGCTGCTTCGATTGCGGCGGTGAGACCTCTGGTTTCGATCATACCTAAAGCTTCCATAGACATTGTAATTTCCTCCTTGAAGGTTATATATTATTTTATTTATTTGTTTGTATTAAAAATTACTTGTTGACGACAGCGATTTTTAAGCCGGTCATCTTTAAGTTGGTTTCGAGTGCTTCGTTGATCTGCTCGAGCGGATACTTGTGGGTGATCAGCTTTTCGAGCGGCAGACCGATGCCCTTAGCGCGTTTGAGAAAATCAAACGTGGTAGCATAGTCACGAAGGGTGTAGACCCAAGAGCCGACCGTTGTGATCTCCTTAGCGCAGATATCAAAGTGCGGGTTGATGGTCGCATCGCCGCCGTTGATAAAGAAGCCAAGCTCGCAAAGTCCACCGCCGTTGCGGATGAACTTGTAGATGTTGGCGTGAGCCACAGGCGAACCGGTGCATTGGAAGGCAAAATCGGCAAGATAACCGTCGAAAGCAGTCTTGACCGCATCGGCAAGAGCTTCAATGCCCTTATAGTCCTTGAAGTTGACCACAGCGCAGGCACCCATTTCCTTGGCGATGTCTAAGCG
The DNA here is from genome assembly GCA_964488785.1 of uncultured Oscillospiraceae bacterium. Taxonomy (GTDB): domain Bacteria; phylum Bacillota; class Clostridia; order Oscillospirales; family CAG-382; genus UMGS882. Next base: position 2,448 of record CAZAWG010000235.1, read on the forward strand.
CTTCTGTTCGCCATCGATGGCAACGATATTTTCGATACCCATCGTGCGAAGCACGGCAATGCAGATCAGACCGATCGGGCCGCAGCCCTGGACAGCCACGCGGCTGTTAAAGCGCAGGATACCGGTGGTTTTCGCGCGTTCGACTGCATGGATAAGCACAGCGCACGGCTCGATGAGGATACGGGAATCTAAATCCAGATCGCTTACATTGAAGATGGTAGAGCCGCCCTTAACGACGATGTAGTCGGCAAACCAGCCCTGAAAATGGTTATCGTTGTTGTCCGGCAGCAGACCGTAAACATCTGCGCCGCCAACATTCTGCTTGTTGAGATCGAACATGGTGATGTCGGGATTGTCCTTGAAGATCATGCAGGTGACGACCTTATCGCCCACCTTCAGCTCCTTGCCGGCACTGTCCTTTTTGACATTTTTGCCCATCTTGACGATCTCGCCGGTGCCCTCATGACCGAGAACGACCGGGATAAGACCAAACGGGTCACGTTTAAATTCGTGTCCATCGGTTCCGCAC
>CAZAWG010000236.1:0-2963 GCA_964488785.1 uncultured Oscillospiraceae bacterium
GAGCAACGGCATTTATTTCAACCAGTGCTTCGGCGGCGGGACCGAGCATTGTCACGGTGAAGATAATATTTTTATCAATAATTGCCTGAAAAAGGGACTGAATGTGATCGCCGTTCCCGACTTTTTGGCTGAACTTACCGAGGAACGCGAGTCAAGCTGGAATAAGGGCTATGACGAAAAGTATATCCGCGACCAGGGCGTGCTGTATCGCACCCTGTCCGGAAGATGGTGGCGCTTGCTTTGCTTGCAGGATGCCCTCCGGCGCCATGGCTCATATAATATGAGCTTTTACAAGGCTTTTAAGCTGATGACCGAATCGGCAAAGAATAAGTGAGATCGAAAAACGAAAAATTAATAATCGCTTGTCAAAACAAAAAGCTATAATTCAAAGGATATTCAAAATGGAATACGCTTTTCTTACCACGTTGATTCCAACACAGTTGGACAGCGAAGTCAGAACACGCTCAAAATCGAATATGCAGGATGCGGCAAATGCTTTGCAATGGAATATATATGAGGGCTTGAGTCGAAATTTGGACAAGAAAATAATGCTTTTCAATGCGTTACCTATCGGCAGCTTCCCTCAGTATTATAACCTTCCGTTTATAAAGAGAAGTCTGTTCGACACCGCTTTCGGCGGTGGCAATGTTAATATCGGCTTTTGCAATATCAAGCTTTTACGTAAATTTATCCAACCGATGAAGATATACCGTGAGCTTGAAGAGTGGTGTAAAAAAAGCAACGAGCCGAAAACACTTTTTGTTTATACGGTGTCGGCACCGTTTATGTCGGCGGTGGCTAAGCTGAAGTGCAAATTTCCCGATGTAAAAATATGTGCCGTAATTGCCGATCTGCCCGATATGTCAAGCCTTTCAAGCAACAAAAGCGCATTGAAAAAGCTGTTCGAAAAGTACCTTGCGAACAGCTCTTATTCAAATATTTCCTGCGTCGATGCTTTTGTTTTACTGACCGAACAAATGGCCGAGTATATTAAAACCGACAAACCTTTTACGGTTATGGAAGGCATAGCTTCCGATTCACAGCTCGGCGAGCCGAGCTATGAGAGCGACAAAAAAACTGTGCTTTATACCGGCACACTGCATAAAAAATTCGGAATTCTCAATTTGATCAATGCCTTCGGGCTGATTGACGGCGACGATTATAAATTGACGATTTGCGGACTCGGTGACAGCGAAGAAGAAATAATCGCGGCGGCAAAAAGAGATAAAAGAATTGAGTTCAAGGGTCAACTGACAAGAAGCGAAGTCTTAGAACTCCAACGTCAAGCCACCGTGCTCGTGAATCCTCGGCAAAATAACGAAGTATTTACCAAATACTCGTTTCCGTCAAAAACCATGGAATATTTGGCTTCGGGTGTGCCTGTTGTTGCTTATAAGCTCGACGGCATCCCCGATGAATACGATGAATATATAAAATATGTTCCAAATGATTTAACTGAAACCTTGGCAAAAACGCTTCAAGAGGTCTGCGAGCTTTCGGCCGAGGAACGTAGAAGAATCGGCGAAAAAGCACGAAAGTTTGTGCTTGAAGAAAAGACGGCTGTCTCGCAGACCAAAAAGATCATCGAGTTTATAAAAGAAATATAAAGAAATTTGGGAGCTTATTGATGGATAAAGCAGTAGGGACACAATTAAACGGAAAAACACAAAGCCTTGCGGAGAAAGCCTTTCGACTTTTGTTTCTTGTTATATGGACACAGTATACGATTTTGAGCTTTGCCATACAGATCGTACGGAGATTGCCGATCATCGGTCCGCTTTATGAATATGTGATACCGCTTGCAATCATCGGACTTGCGCTCTTGTCGCTTCCGTATTTGCTTCAGAGGATACGAGGCGTAGATGTTGTTTTTTATTTTGTTTGTGTGATCATCGTTCTTGGCACGCTGGTTTTGAATGATAAAAATGTAGAATTCATACAAAAGGATCTGTGGCGTATTTTAGGTGCCGCGTTGCCGATGATCTTTATCGGTGTGTCTTATTCTCATGAGAACTCGAAAAATGACCTGTTTTGGGCATCGCTTTTGGGAGTGATCGCGGTATTTGCGTACCAAATCTATTTGCTGTCCCTGGGGCAGGAGCTGGAAGCGGATAATATGAATACGGCGTATACGGTGCTGCCGAGCGTTATGTACCTGGTGTATTGGGCGCTGGAGCATAAAAAGCTCCGGCACTGGCTCATTGCAAGTGTTTCCATGCTGGTCATGTTCCTGTTTGGAACGAGAGGCCCTATTGTAGCGGAGTTGGTATTCTTGCTCATTGGTCTGCTCCTTAGCGTTTTCAATCGGAAATCGCAGTTCGCAAAGCTTTTTTGCTTTATATTGTTTGCTGCTGTGATAATTCTCGTTTGCTCCGGCGATTTCCTCTTGAATGCGGCGAAATACCTTTCGGAAAGCTTTGAAGAGGTCGGGTTCTCCACGCGCGTTTTCGACCGGTTCATCGAGGGCGAAATATCCGAAGGCAGTGGCCGAGATGTTTTATACAATGCCGTCATCAGCGCGATACGCGAAAAACCGATCTTGGGCTATGGTATTATGGGTGACCGCCCGATCGTAGGCATCTATGTCCATAACCTGTTCCTTGAAATGTGGTGTCACTACGGCGTGATCATCGGAACCGTTTTTCTGTTCGCGATTCTCGCTGTTCCGGCCGCGGCACTTATAAAGCTGAGAAAAACACGTTTGTTTAATTTTGTGCTTATGCTTACCTGTATGGTGTTTGTAAAGCTTATGGTGACCGGCTCGTATACAACGGAAGCATATTTGTTTTTACTGTTGGGAATATGCGTAGGTGTTTTCAGAAGTCAAAAGGAAAATCCTAAATAAAGAAAGGGTAATGCTTGGTGAAGATCGCACAAATAAATATGATCCATTTCGGCAGCACAGGTAAGATCATGCTGCAAATTGCCGAAACCGCCCGCAATATGGGGCATGAGGTCATGAC
>CAZAWG010000237.1:0-2947 GCA_964488785.1 uncultured Oscillospiraceae bacterium
CTAAGGAATATGATCGAATGACATCTACTTTCGCCGCACGCCGGCTCCATACACGCACTCTCGCCGGTATTTCTGCGCTTCTCTTGCTTTTCAGTGTACTGTGTACTCTGATCGGAGGCAGTACCTTTTTCTCACAGACCTCACCAGAGCCGTCCACCATCCCGGACAGTCGACTTCGTTTGCTTCTTTCCACACAAAACGCCAAAGGCTTCGATGCCTATGTTTTAGGCTCCTTTCCGGCTCATGGCTACAGTGCCGAAGCCCTTTCCAACCAATCCGGGCTTTCTGCCTACAATTTGGCTTGTCTGGACAACGATCCGACACAAACGCTGGCGATCTTCCGCTTTGTGACAACGCATTTTGCTCCAAAGGTCATTCTGTTTTCCATTTCCCCCTGCGATCTGGTTTCCGAGTCGCTGTCCGGCTCTTTTCCAAAATTCAACTATCGCACCGGTGGCGTTTCGCACAAGCTTCGCGATGTGGAGCGTATCGGACATCCTGCCGATTACAGAGAAACGCACAGCGCGGATTTCGTGTCCCCCATAAAGCAAAATACTTCTTTCTCCTCCGACCGCATTTTGGAGCTAACAAAAGTAATGACCGAGGAATGTGCCGCCAAGGACATCCGCCTCATCACCGTGCTTTCGCCGGTCTATGGAGAAGCCTTCACCGATGAACTGCAAAATGCCTATGTTCAACTAAAAAAAGGCTTGCAGGATATCGGAGCCTATTACGATTTTTCGGGAAGCACACTTAGCGGTGATGCGCGTTTTTTCTACAATACCGCTGAATTTCGTTCTCCGCTCGGCGACATGGTGCTTGCGCGTATTTTCAAGGATAATACCATCTATACGCCAGCTCCTTTCGGTGCTTTGGTATCGCCCAATGGGCAAACGACCGCACTTCGTTCCGAACGCACCGACGTGACCCAAAGCGCAGAAACGGCCGTTCCGATCCTACTGTATCACAACATCGCCGATGAAGAAGGCTCCACACCAGCCGCTATCTTAGAGGAGCATTTGCAGACCCTGACAGGAGCCGGATATCACGCCGTTTCGTTGGAACAGCTGGAAAACTATGTCTACTATGGCACGCCGCTTCCGGAAAAGCCCATCTGTATCACCTTCGATGATGGCTACGAAAGCAATTATTCCCTCGCCTTTCCGTTGCTGCAAAGGTACAATATGCCCGCCGCCATTTTCTATATCGGCTGGTCGGTCGGCAAGGATACCTATAAGGAGACCGGGCTGCCCATTTACACACACTTCACCTTTGACCAGGCAAGACAAATGCGCGACAGCGGTCTCATCACACTCGGCTCGCACACCTACGATATGCATCAAAGTGAAGAATATGAACCGGATGGTTCTGCGCGTCCCTCGGTTGCTCCCCTGGAAAGCGAGCATGAGGATAGGTTTGCCGCCGCCTTAAAGAACGATCTGCGGCTGTTTTCCAAGCAATATCAGTCCGCCTTCGGCGCCCCCGTCCGCTATTTTTCTTATCCGCACGGCGTTTATTCGCCCCTTTCGGAGCGCATTCTGGCGGATGCCGGTGTTCGCATCACGCTGTCTACCGATTATGAGGGACGTAACGTGTTGGTCTGCGGACTGCCCCAAACATTGCGTGCCATGTACCGATGTACCGTGCCCGATACAGCCTCCGGGCAAGATGTTTTGGATATACTGACACGGCTGTATGGGCTGTAAAGACCTCTCCACAAATATTCATCTAAAGGAGTACTCATTATGAGAAACCAGATCAAAAAGCTTGCAGAGCTTGCACTGCTGACTGCTATTGTGTTTGTCTTTCAAATGTTAGGCAGCTTCGTTCATATCGGACCGACCAGCATCAGTCTGGTGCTTATCCCTATCGTCGTCGGTGCAATCTTGACCGGTCCCGGCGGCGGCGCGTTTTTGGGCTTTATATTTGGACTTATCACATTTTTTGCCGGCGTGACCGGAACCGATCCCTTTACTGCGATCTTAGTCACATCCCAGCCCTTCGCCACCGGCATCATCTGCCTTGCCAAGGGTACGCTTGCCGGTCTGGTTCCGGGGTTGATCTATAAGGCGCTTGCCAATAAGAACTCTATTCTCGCCTCTATTCTCGCCGCCGCTTCGGCTCCGGTCGTCAATACGGGTATCTTCATTTTAGGCGGTCTGTTCCTTGTTAATGGAACACTTACAGAAAACCTTGCAACCTTCGGCGCTTCCGGTCAGACAGTCGTGTACTTCCTCATCATCGGCTGTGCCGGGATCAACTTCATTGCTGAATTCTTTGTCAATCTGGTCGTCTCGCCCGCCATCTACACGATAGTTCGCGCGGTCGATCGCAGACTAACGCACTAAGCGCAGAAGGGAGTCGAATCATGGGTATCATCATTGGCATCGATGTTGGTGGAAGCACCACCAAGATCGTCGGCTTTCAAAAAGAGCCGGACAAAAAGATCACCATGCTGGAGCCGATGTTCGTCAAGGCCAGCGACCCCATCGCCTCGGTGTATGGGGCTTTCGGAAAATTCACCGCAAATGCCGGTATTTCCATTGCGGATGTGAAAAAGGTCATGATCACCGGCGTTGGCTCCTCCTTTGTGGGAGAAGAATTATACGGCATTGAAACACGCCACCTGTCGGAATTCGAATGCGTGGGACGCGGAGGACTGTATGTCTCCAATTACCAAAACGCCATCATCGTCAGCATGGGCACCGGAACAGCGGTCGTGGCCGCCAAACACGACAACACACACGGAAGCTTCGAATACATGGGCGGCACGGGCGTCGGCGGCGGCACCATTGCCGGACTTGCCAAGCAGATGCTCGGCATTTCGGATATCGACCATCTGATCACACTGGCCGAAGCCGGCGATATCGAAAAGATCGATCTGCGTATCGGCGACATCACAAAAAAAGACCTCGGAGGACTGCCCTCCTACATGACCGCCTCCAAC
>CAZAWG010000238.1:0-2946 GCA_964488785.1 uncultured Oscillospiraceae bacterium
TGTGGTGCCTTCCCCTTCTCTTACATTCCGAAGGATGTAGCGGATTTTGACAGCACCATGGAGTTTGTAGGTAAGATCGCCGTTTTGCGCGGCGAGGATGATCGTTTTGGCGTAGTAACAAAGGGACTTGTCAAGCTTGACTGGTCAAGCTTTACCCATCCGCTCGGTTCGCAGTGCATTGGCGTGTCTACGGAAAACTGGAAGCATGATCGTATCGATCGCAAGAGCCGCATTTGGCGCTACATTCAGGCACAGTGGCTTGCACACGCGGATAAAGCGTATGAGGCTGTGCAGAGAATGTGCCGCATGAAAGATGGAGGTCTTTGCATATATGCTTTAGTGGAGGATGGAATGTTTGAGGAAAACATCCTGTATCCGGTAGCACTATACGCACAAATGCTCTGGGACACCGAGAGCGATTTAGAGACAATGATGAGTGATGTGGCCATGCGAAGCTATGTACACTTTGCCTAAGGCTCCACAGAGAAAACGAGGAATATCCATGAAACACAGTCTTCACTTCGGCATGATCGTTCTTACACTCTGCGCACTTTTTACACTTTTTTGCGCTGCTACCAATGTTTATCCGAACAGCGAGGGCGCGTATGAATATACCTACACAGGTGCTGAGCCGGGAAAAATCTACACCGTTCTTCTCTTAAAGGGTATATACACAGAGTCTGACTCCCCTACGCTTGACCCGACCGGTTCGAACGTTTTGTATTATTCTCTTGAAACCGCAGATACCGATGGAACGCTTACGCTTTCGATCCTTCCACTCACTGCCGGCGAAGGAACGGTTTATCTATCCGGAAACGAAAAGCCTCTCCTGCTCTTTTATGCACGCGTATCCCGTGTGCTTTTTGGGGATGTGAACGGAGACGGAAATGTCAATGTCAAGGACAATATGTTCCTTGCCCGGTATCTTGCCGGTTGGGAAGGCTATGATGAAACAACGATATACATGAATAATGCCGATCTCGACGGCGATGGAAAAGTCAATGTTAAGGATAATATGATACTTGCCCGTCATCTCGCCACATGGGATGGATATAAAACGCTCCCACTCAAAGATTAATCAGAGCTATTTGCTGCTTTCAGGTACTTTCTTTGTCACAAGAACAGCCCGGATAAGTCACTCCCTGACCTGTCCGGGTTGTTTTCTAACCAAAAACAAGGAAAAAAGGCTGTTTTGCAAACCAATATTTTGAATTATGCAAAAATATGTAAAATTCCTTGAAAACTATTGCAATTACGAATAATTAGGTGTATAATAATTCAAGTAGTGTAAAAGATGCACTTTTACACAAATCTGTTTTGAAAGGATATGTTTTTCATGAGCTATCTTTTGATGGATATACATCAGTTAGAGGAAAAAGAAGCCGCTCTGCGCAAGGAATATGAGGAATTAAAGGCAAAGGGCCTAAACATCAATATGACGCGCGGCAAGCCCTGCAAGGAACAGCTTGACCTGTCGGAGGGAATGCTCACCGCCATTTCCACCAACGCCGACTGCTTTACCGATTATGGCTTTGATTGCCGCAACTACGGTCTGGTGGATGGCTTAGACTACGCAAAAAAGATCTTTTCCGATATCATCGGTGTGCCGTGGAACCAGATCATTGTGGGTGGAAACTCCAGCTTGAATCTGATGTACGATGCTGTGGCACGCTATATGCTGTATGGCGTTTGCGGCGAAACACCCTGGGTCAAACAGGAGAAGATTCGCTTTCTCTGTCCGGTGCCGGGCTATGACCGCCATTTTGCTATCTGCGAATCCTTAGGTGTTGAGATGATCAATGTGCCGTTACTTGCAGATGGTCCCGATATGGATCTTGTAGAAAAGCTCATCACCGACCCCACCGTCAAGGGAATGTGGTGCGTGCCAAAGTATTCCAACCCCACCGGCACGACCTATTCAGATTCCGTGATCCGCCGCATTGCTTCCATGAAACCGGCTGCCAAGGACTTCCGTCTGTTCTGGGACAATGCCTATGCGGTACACGACCTGTACGATGAGGGCGACAAGCTGTTAGACATCCTTCCGGAATGCGAAAAATACGGAAACGGCAACCTGCCGCTCATCTTCACCTCGACCTCGAAGATCAGCTATCCCGGTTCGGGCGTATCGGCACTTGGCGGCTCGAAGGAAAACATCGATTATATCAAATCCATCATGGAAAAGCAGACCATCGGACACGATAAGATGAATATGTGGCGTCATGTTCGTTATTTTCAGTCGGCAGACGGCATTCGCGCCTACATGAAGAAGCACGCGGCGATCCTTCGTCCGAAATTTGAAGTATGCGAAAAGGTACTCGAAAAAGCTCTTGCTGACACAGGTATCGCCATGTGGACTAAGCCCCGTGGCGGCTACTTCATCAGCTTGAATGTTTATGCCGGCTGTGCGCTAAAGACGGTAGCACTTGCTAAGGAAGCAGGCGTTGTTGTGACCGAAGCCGGAGCCACCTTCCCCTATCACAAGGATCCCGGCGACACCAATATTCGCATTGCCCCCTCCTTCCCTCCCATCGATGAGTTAGAAATGGGTATGCGTGTGCTTTGCGCCGCCGCAAAGCTTGCCGCCGTTCAGAAGCTTATAGAAGAAAAGAAATAAAACATCCACGTTCGTTCGATAAGGAGAATCGTTATGCAGGACTACAATTCCTATGTCAGCCCCTTTTCCACACGCTACGCCTCCAAGGAAATGCAGTATGTCTTTTCAGCAAACATGAAGTTCACTACCTGGCGCCGGCTTTGGCTGTCGCTGGCGAAGGCTGAAAAAGCGTTAGGCTTAGATATCACCGATGCACAGCTTGCCGAAATGGAAGCGCATTTGGACGATGTGGATTATACCGTGGCAGAGGCACGTGAAAAAGAAGTGCGTCACGATGTCATGGCACACGTGTACACCTTCGGCAAGGTCTGCCCCAACGCCGCCCCCAT